>CAYWOV010000441.1:0-4180 GCA_964459965.1 uncultured Planctomycetaceae bacterium
CGCGAATTCGATTCAACTCGCACGACCGATCTTTCCGAATCTTTCAGAATAACTGGTACCACCGGCATAACCGGTACAAGGTCTCCACGTCGCAAGATCGGGTAGATCGATGAAAACGATTGCGAGAACGGTGCTCCTCGGCTTGCTCATTGGCGCGACTGTCCCCTCAATGTGCCAGGCTGGTGACCCGATTTCGATGTCCGCATCGGCAAGCGGTTCGGCCAGCGTCGCGGCGGCTTCGCCCGTAACTCCGACGTCCGCCGATTCGTCGCCATTCGCACCGGAGCCGCCCCCAATGCCGGGGCTGTTGCCGGTTCCTTTATCCAGTGGAGGGCAGTCGCCGACCGCACCGCCATCCGCCGGACAGTCGGGTCGGGTCCAATTGGTTGACTCTCCCGCTGGCAGTACGCCAACACCGGGCAAGCCCACAAATAATCAGGCTCCCGGCAGCGTCGCTTACGACTCGATGGGCGGGCAGGCAACGGCCTCTGACACACACGTCTTCGACAACACCGATCCGTTTGGACCGAGATTCTTCCTCAACGGTTATTTTGGCGACGCGCCCGGCTGGTCGGGTCCGTCGTACCAGGCTGACTTGTACTACCCCTGGCATGTGGTGCCGGGGCGCAGCGTGTTTCTTGGCGCCTTGCAGGCATCCGTTGATGACTACGGCAAGGGCTACTTCAACGCCGGTCTTGGTTACCGCGAGTATTTCCCCGACCAGCAGCGAATCCTGGGTGCCTGGGGATGGTTGGACTGGGACGATACGAACAACGCCGGATGGCTGCGGTTCGGTGGTACGCTCGAGTCGTTGGGCAAGTATCTCGAAGTTCGTGCCAACTGGTATGTGCTCGGGGACCAGGGTCCCGCGACCGTCTCCCAGGGCTTTACCGGCGCCCCCTTCTTCCAGGGCTATAACATCGTTTTGAATCAGCGAACGGCCACCGAGGACGCGTACGACGGATTCGACCTGGAATTTGGCGGCCGCCTGCCGTTCCTCGGACGCTACGGTGTATCGGGTTACGTCGGGCCGTACTACCTGCATAGCGATTCGACAGGCGGTGCGTGGGGCGTCGAGGGACGAATCAACGTGGCCGTCACGGACAATTGCCAGGTCAACGTCGATGTCCAGCACGACAACGTCTTCAACACGACTTCGTTTGTCAACGTTTCATTGATGTTGCCGGATGGAGTTCCCACCAAGTGGTTTAAAGCCCAGTCCGTGTATGACATGTTGGGCAGCATGGTCATCCGTCGGGACCGTGTGCCGGTCACCGAGCAGGTTTCGAACGAAAGCATTCCCTTCCTGAATACGCCCGGAACGACGCCCGGCAATCCAACCAATACTCACGGCGATCTGCCGATCGACGTGATTCACGTCGACCCGAACCTCCCTGCGGGGTCGGGCAACGGTACTGCCGAAAGCCCGTTCGGCTCACTCGAGCAGGCTCGGTTGGCCAACAACTCGAGAATCGACATCATCGACATCGAGCCCCGCACCGACGGGAGCGGAACGAACCTGACGACGGCCGGGGTGTTCTCGCTGTTCAATTATCAGCACGTCTGGGGCACCACGATCGCCCACACCATCGACACCACCGCGGGCGTCGTCACCATCGCGCCGCAAAATCCGGGTTCGCCACTTCCGCTCGTCTCCAATGGTATCAATACTGCAAACTCGACGGTCTTCTCGCTGGCGAGCGTCGACGAAATCTCCGGTTTGCACATCAGCGGGGCCAACCGGACTGGGACGGCGTTCGGCAACGGCATTGCCAATCTGGGCGGACCGATCGTCGATTTCAATATCAATCAGAACCAGTTCACCAACTACCAAATCGCTGTCTTTCTGCAGAACGCCTTCGGCGACGGCAGTTCGCTGCATCTCAGCTCGAACATGATTACCGGCAACACGGCGACCGGCACGCCCAACGTGTCGCAGAACGGCTTTGAGATCATCAACACCATGCCGGGCACTTCGACCGTGACCATTAAAGGCAATAGCTCGACCGGGAATACCGGCGACGGCTTCCTGGTCGAAACGGCAAGCGCTGGCGCCGTGATCAACGCCACATTCACGAACAATACGGCCAGCCAAAATGGCATGACCGGTATTCACGTGGAAGCGACGGGCGGCGTCGTCAACGTCGACTCATTCACCGGCAACACCGTGACGAACAACTCGGGCAACGGTGTGTGGATCGACGCCAATACGGGGGCCGGTGGCGGGACGATCAACGTCGCCAATTTCCAGGGCAACACGATCACCGGCAACGGAACGGCCCCGGTCGGACCGATCGGCAGTGATCCGGACGGCTTGCTGATCTCGGCGCAAGGTGTCACCGCCGTTGTCAACGCGGCCATCGGCGTCTTGAACGGCACGCCGAACATCATCTCGAACAACGGTGCCGCGGGCATCGGCGGCGCCGGCATTCACGTCTTCGTGAACAACGGCGGAACCATCAATGGTTCGATCGTGAATAACACCATCAACAACAACGTCGCCTTCGGCATCAACGTCGACGCGCTGTCGGGCACCATCGGAACGATCGGTGCTTCGCCGACCATGGCGGGCGCCGTGCCCTTCCTGATCAGCACCAATACCATCAGCGGCAACGGCGACGCGGGCATCTTCGCCCGCCTGCAGAACAGCAGCGAGGTCGGCCTGCAGATCATCAAAAATTCGGTTCTCGATTCAACCACCGGACCAAACCCGTTGGCCGCGGGAGAAGGCATTCACCTCCGCACGGAGGCAACGTCCTTCTTGTGGGATGCCGACATCGAAAACAACTTTATCGGCATCGGCAGCAACGGGAGCGCCGGACCGAACATGAGCAACGGTATCGAAATCGAATCGTTTGCCAATAGCCGTCTGTTCGACACCGTGCTCTATCCCGGCCTGTCGCTGGTCAAGATCATCAACAACTTGATCGAGTTTAACGGCGGCGACGGCATCAACTTTCAGCGCAGCGGCGACTCGGTTGTCAACGACGTGCTGATCCAGGGCAATACCAGCCGGTTCAACGTGGGTAACGGCCTCGACCTGATCATCAACGGCGGGGCCATCGACATCAGCAACGGCGGCAATCCGCTGGCGATCAACTTCACCGTCATCTCGAACAACTTGAGCAACAACGGCATCAACGGTGCCGTGCTCAGCTCCACCGCAGACGCCGACTTGCGGGTCTTGCTCGGAGGAACCGCCGCCACGGGGAACTTGATCGAGAACAACGGCCAGGATGGCGTCAACGCGTCCACCCTTTACTTCTCGCAAGTGGAAGGAACCTGGTCGTATAACACGATCGAAAACAATGGTCGCGACGGTATCCGGCTGACCGATGGGGACGAGACCGGCAGCAGCTTCAATGTGACGATCACCAACAACACGATCGAAGGTAACCTGGCGGACGGTATCTTTTACACCTCGGTTGAGACGATTCCGCTGGGAGGTGGCAACGGGACCGTTAACATCATTGACAACCTGATCAAGAGGAACGGCGGCAACGGCGTGAATGTCGAAACGCTCGGCTCGGCCGTCGCCAACATCAACCTGACCGACAACCAGATCATCTTCAACACGCTCAACGGCGTCCGCATGCAGGCCGACGAGTTCGGCGTCATCACCACGAATTCGAGCGGCAACACGATCACGAACAACGGCGGAGACGGCTGGAGCTTGACGACACAGACCGGTACGGACGGCAACCTCAACAGCGGCAACGGGATCATTGACGCATTGCTCACGGACAACGTGATCTCGTTCAATGGCGGCCATGGTATCAATATCCTCAACCAATGGTCCGGCACCATCAACGCCGACATTGAGGGAACCGTGAATCCCACGCTTCCGGGAAACATTGCCAACCCGGCCCTGGACAGCAACATCATCGACTCCAACGGCCTCGACGGAATCCTCATCACGAACTTCGTCGATCCGAGTCTGGTACAACAGCGTCCTCTCATCAACGAATTCAACATCTCCTTCCTGCCGGGGAACAACATCAACGTCACCGTCAACCAGACCGAGATCAGCGGGAACGGCACCAAGGCCATTGTGCCCGACGACGGCGACGGAATCCTGATCAACGTCGGCACCAGCATCGCCGGCGCCGTCACCGCGTCATTGACAAACAACCATTTCTCCGGCAATGCGAACATCGACGTGGTGACCCAGTCGTTCGTC
>CAYWOV010000442.1:0-4179 GCA_964459965.1 uncultured Planctomycetaceae bacterium
CGGTGTCTCGTTCCAGACTCTGGGTGAGATCGTCGCACTCTTGGTGTTGTTTGCGGCCTTCTTCTCCGCGGTGCTCTTGGTCGTCACGAGCTTTGCCCGCAGCTTCAAGGAAGCGCAAGCCTATCTGATCCCGCTGATGCTCGTCTCGATCACGCCGGGCATGCTTTCGATGATTCCGGGTCTCAGGCTGCAGGGACCACTGGTGGTGACGCCGCTGCTCAACATCGTACTGCTCGCCCGCGATCTGCTCGAGCCGTCCGCGTCTGTCGAGCCGGCAACCGTGTTCTGGGTCGTGATCTCGACGGCCCTGTTCGCCGTGGCGGCGATCGGTGTGGCGGCGCGAATTTTCGGGACCGACGCGATCTTGTACGGAAGCCACGGCACGTGGTCCGACCTGGTTCACCGACCCTATCGGTCGTCGGCCGCTCCCACGCCGACCAGTGCGCTTCTGTGTCTGGCCATCATGTTCCCGGCGTACTTTTTGGCGTCGAATCTATTGGCCCGCTCGGGAATGGCTTCAATGGATATGCGGCTGCTCCTCGCGGCGCTCGTCACGATTCTCGTTTTTCTACAAATTCCACTCGCGACGGCCGTGCTCAATCGGGTCGATTTGACCTCCGGGTTTCAATTGCGTGCGGCCAGCCCGCTGGTTTTCGCGGGAGCTGCGATTTTGGGCCTTTCGCTGTGGCCATTTGCGCATGAGGCGCTCGTGTTTCTCAATCGCTGGGAACTCGTCTCTTTCGATCCCCGCACGTTGGAGCTGGCACGCCAATTGGTGGACAAGATTCGGGCCATCTCCCCGGTGGTGGTTTTGTTGGCCTTGGCCGTCGTGCCGGCGGTGTGCGAAGAGTTTTTCTTCCGCGGATTTCTCATGGCTGCGTTTCAAAGATCGATGTCCGGCTGGAGAGCCGTGATTCTCTCGAGCGTCTTGTTCGGCCTGTTCCACCTCGTGGCCATCGAGCAGCTGCACTTCGAACGACTCGTGCCGAGCACGTGCCTGGGACTGGTGCTCGGTTGGTTGTGTCTTCGCTCCGGAAGCGCGTTACCTGGCATGGTGCTGCACGGGTGTCACAATTCGTTCCTGCTCTTGGCCGCGTATTATCAGAAGGAGCTGGCGGCGTGGGGCTGGGGGTTGGACGAGTCGGTGAATGTGGATACTGCCTCGCTGCCGAAAAGTTGGCTCGCGACGGCCGTGATTGGGGCGGCTGCCGGCTTTGCCTTGGTCGCGTTTGCCACGCGGCGACGCGGTGCCGCTCAATCAGGGTAGTGCCGCGATCTTGGCGACCAGCATCTCGCGGACGACCTGCGGATCGGCCCCTTTGGCTTGCCGCATCACCTGGCCGATGAGCGCGCCGATCGCCTGTTGCTTGCCGCTTTGGACGTCGGCGACGATCTTGACGTTCCGCGCCAGAATAGCGTCGATCACGGGCGCGAGTTCGCCCGCGTCGGACGTGATGGCCAGCGATTTCTCAGCGATGATTTGCTCGACGAGATCAGTCCTGGCGACCGCGTTGCCCCGCGCCAGAATTTCGGTGAAGACGGTCCGCCCGCTGTTCGTCGTGATTTTTCGCTGACCGATCTTTGAGAGAATCGCAGCCAGTATGTCAGCACTGATCGGGAAGTCTTCGATCGACGTCTTCCGCTCCTTCATCTCCCGCAGCACGTCCTGCGTCACCCAGTTGGCGGCCTGCTTCGCGTCGCCGCAGCCGGCTGCCACGCGTTCGAAATAATCAGCGAACGACTTGCCTTGCGCTACGATGACTGATGCATCGTAAACAGAAAGCTCGTGCTGTGTCTCAAACCGAGTCCGCTTGGCGGCGGGAAATTCGCAAAATTGCTCGCGAATTTGCCGTTTCTTTTCTTCGCTCACGGTGACCGGAACGAGGTCGGGATCGGGAAAGTAGCGATAGTCGGCCGCCTCTTCTTTGCCGCGCTGGGCGAAAGTGATGCCGCGCTCGGCGTCCCAGCCGCGGGTTTCTTTTGGCACGTCGCCGAATTTTTGGCCGGTCCGTTGCCATTCGTCGAATTGCCGCTTTGCTTCGTACTCGATGGACGCTTCGACGCCGCGGAAGCTGTTGAGATTTTTGATTTCGACGATCGGCGTCGCGATCGTTTGGCCGCCGTCACCCTGCACATGCAAATTGACGTTCGCGTCACAGCGGAGGCTGCCCTCCTGCATGTTGCAGTCAGAAACCTCGAGGTACGTAAGCAAGAGCTTCAGCTCGTCGAGGTAGGCGTGCGCCTCGGCACCGGAACGCAAATCGGGTTCGGAGACGATTTCCAAAAGCGGTGTTCCTGCGCGGTTGAGATCGATGAGACTATCGCCGCCCCGGCCCGATTCGTCGTGGAAGTTCTTGCCGGCGTCCTCTTCGAGATGGGCGCGAATAATGCCGATGCGTTTGGTCTCGCTTGGTTGCGCGTCGGTCACGATCTCCAGCCAGCCTTTCGAGCTGAACGGCAGATCGTACTGGCTGATCTGATAGCCCTTAGGCAAATCAGGATAGTAGTACTGCTTGCGGTCCCACTTCGTCAGCGGCGGAATTGTGCAGTTGAGGGCCAATCCCGTCTTGAGGGCCAGCTCGAACGCGTAGCCGTTCATCACGGGCAGACTGCCGGGCAGGCCGAGGCACACGGGACACGTTTGCACGTTCGGCTGCGTCGGATTGAAACGGTTCAGGCAACCGCAGAAGAGCTTCGTCTGCGTGAGCAACTGCACGTGCACTTCCAAGCCGACGACCGTGGTGTACTTCATGTCGCTGCTCGCAGCAGTGTCTTTCATGTCGCTGCTCGCAACGTAGGCCGCTTGGTATGCCACGGCGTTTCCCGCTCGAACATGCGTGCCGCGCGGAAGAGCCGGTCTTCCGAAAACGGCGGCCCCAGAAGCTGCAGACCGATGGGCAAACCGGCTTCACTGATACCAGCCGGCAGCGAGATGGCCGGCAGTCCGGCCAGGTTCGCGCTGATGGTGTAAATATCCGATAAATACATCGCCAGCGGATCGTTGATCAGCTCGCCCACTTTGAACGCCGGCGTCGGCGTCACCGGCGATAACACAAGGTCGCACGTCTCGAACGCCCGATCGAAGTCGGCCCGGATCAGCCGGCGGACTTTGAGCGCCTTGAGATAATAGGCGTCGTAATAACCCGCCGAGAGCGCGTAGTTGCCGAGCATGATCCGGCGTTTCACTTCGCGGCCAAAGCCTTCGCCCCGCGATGCCGCGTACATGTCGACGAGTCCATCGAACCGGTCCGCCCTGTGCCCGTAGTGCACGCCGTCGTATCGCGCCAGATTACTGGCCGCTTCGGAGGGCGCAATGATGTAATACGTCGCGACCGAATACTTGGAATGCGGCAGCGTGACGTCGACGAGCGTGGCCCCCATCGATTCATAGAAATCGGCCGCCGCGTGAATGGCCGCGTCAACCTCGGAGTCGAGCCCTTCGGCAAAGTATTCGACCGGCAGACCGAATCGCAGTCCCGACAAGGGCTGTTCGAGCGACAAGCTGTAAGCGGGCACCGGCTCGTCGACCGAGGTCGAATCGGACGGATCGTGCCCGGCGATCACCTCGAGCAACATCGCGGCTCCCGCGACGTCGCCGGCCAACGGTCCCAATTGGTCGAGCGAGCTGGCAAAAGCCACCAGACCGTAGCGCGAAACGCGGCCGTACGTCGGTTTGACTCCGACGACGCCGCAAAACGCCGCGGGTTGGCGAATCGAACCGCCCGTGTCGCTGCCGATGGCCAGGGGCGTCATGCCGGCCGCCACCGCCGCCGCCGAACCGCCGCTTGATCCGCCCGGGGAACGCTCGGTGTCCCAGGGATTGCGGGTGATCTGAAAGGCCGAATTCTCGGTAGATGAACCCATCGCGAATTCATCCATGTTCGTTTTGCCGATCAACACGGCGTCGGCCGCCCGCAGTCGGCGGACGATTTCGGCATCGTAGGGCGGGACGAACTTCTCGAGCATGCGGCTCGCGCAGGTCGTCGTTTGGCCGCGGGTGCAGACGAGATCCTTGAGCGCGATGGGAAGCCCGGCCAACCGGCCGAGCGGCTGGCGCTCGCGACGCTTGCGGTCAACGGCTTCGGCTTGCCGCAGCGCGTCCGCGCGGTCGACGCGCAAAAAGGCCTTGATCTGTTCGTTGTGCGCTTGGATTTGGTCGAGGAACGCGGTCGCGACGTC
>CAYWOV010000443.1:0-4178 GCA_964459965.1 uncultured Planctomycetaceae bacterium
GATTCCCGTGCTGATGAGCGCTGCCTGCGGGCCGGCGATTTGCCTGACTCCGGCGGGTTATCACCTCATCCTGCCGGAAAAACTTTGGGAATCGCTGTCGCAGGCCGAGCGTCTGGGAATTCTGCGGCACGAGTTGGCCCATTATGAGCGCAACGATCTGCTGAAGTCCCTGTTTGCGAGGTGCGTGGTTGCTCTGCATTGGTTGAATCCCGCCGCCTGGTGGGCGCAGCGACAGTTCAACGCGGCGGGCGAATGGGCATGCGACGACTTTGCCGGCGAGAGGCAGGGTCGCATCGATTTTGCGAAATCGCTGCTGCAACTGGGCGGCGGCCGGTTTCCGTCCGTTCCACTCGTCGACGCGGTTGGAGGCGGTTCGCTTCACAGCCGGATTCGCCGACTGTTGAGCGCGTCGCCGATCGTTGACCGAGGCTGGAAGACGACCCTGGTCACGGCGCTCTCGGCGGCGGTCGTCGCCTTGGCATTGGTGCGCGTCAATCGCGTGGCCGACGCCGCGTTTGACAGTCCACCGTCTTTGGCCAGTGACGCACAGACATCCGCCGCCGCTGTCTCCGCGACTAATGAAAAATCGAACCTCGGCCCGCTTGCGGATCCCGGTCTCGTTACCGGCCAGGTTTTCGATGCGGACGGCAAAACGCCGGTTCCTCAAGCGCTTGTGACGCTGCAAAGAGGCGGAGGGATTTGGCAAACCCGCAGTGACTCGAAGGGTCATTTCCGCTTCGAGAAGAGGGGAGCCGAGTGGTACGACGTTTTTGCATCGAAGGCGAATCTCGTCTCCAACAAGGAACATATTCGAAATTCAGAACAGGAGGATTCGCCGAAATCCCATTTCCCGACGGTCCGCCTGATCATGGGCGCGGGCAAGCAGCTCAAGGTGCAGGTGGCCTCAAAGGAGACGGGTCGGCCGATCGCCGAAGCTCGCATTCGCCTCGAGTATCCCGATCGCCGCGCTGTGAAAACCGACGCGGCGGGAACGGCGCGCGTGCCGGGACTCCTGGCCGAAAAGCACGAAGTCGTCGCCGAAGCCGCCGGTTTTGCGAGATGGGCGGGGGAAGTCGACCTTGGCAATGCCGCCGAGGAATCAGCGATCGCGGTCTCGCTCGAGCCCGGCGGACGCGTCGAGGGGACTGTTACGGATGAGAGCGGCCGCCCGGTCGAGCGCGCCTTTATGGATGGTCGCCGCGTGGGAAGCCCGGATTTTTATCGCCTCGACTCGCCACGGACCGACCGACTGGGTCGGTTTCATGACAATTGCCTGCCGCTCGACACGCCGATTCAGATGACCCCCGGTCACCAGGACTATCTCAAGTGCGAGCCCCAAGAGTTCACTCTCACCGCTCAAAAGCCGAAGGCCGAACTGCATTTCATTCTAAAACGGCGTCCTCACCTCTCCGTGGAGGGCGTTGTCACCGACGAGAAGGGAAAACCGTTGTCCGGCGCGACCGTGTTCAACCACGGCCATAACTCGGGCGAGGTTCAGAAGACGACGACCGACGCGCAGGGAAAATTCGCGATTGCCGAATTGATGGAAAGCGGTTCCGACCCGGCGATCGACGTGCGGGCCAAGGGTTTCGCGCCCGAGCACGAAATCATCCCGGCGGCTTCCGGGGCCTCGCCGGCTCATGTGACTGTGAAACTCAAGCCCGGACATTTCATTCACGGACGCGTTGTCGGCGAGGATGGCAAGCCAATTCCCGACGCGAGCGTCCACTTCAATTCGGCCGGCTTCTCCTGGGGAATGATGGATGATGCCACGCGGACGAACGACCAGGGACGATTCGAGTTCGACACGCTGCCAGACTTGTGCACCTTTCAAATCGAGCATCGGGGATATTCGACGATTTTCAATGGGCGCTTACAAACGGATCAGGTGGATCTGGTGACCGTCGCGATGTCGCCGACGCGGACGCTCCGTGGGCACGTCTTCGCGGCCGACACGGGCAAACCGATCGAACAGTTCGACGTCAGCAACGGGCGTCTTCAGCCGACGACATTTCGATCGAAAGACGGTCTCTTCGCGCTCAAAGACCTCTACGCACCCAAGGACCGCAATGGACGCGTGTATTACTACGTCCGCGTTGAAGCCGACGGTTTTCGCGCAAAGCCGCTGGAGGAACTCCTCGTTGCGCGCGGCCCGAGCGATGCTATTTTGGAAATCCCGATGGAGAGGCTGGATCTGTCGAAACGGACTTCCGTTTCCGGCCGGATCGTCGATGCTCGCAATCAGCCGGTCGCCGGCGCGCAACTGCGGCTGGTTGTTACTTCGGAGCAGCCCGCGAGTGACCACGAGGCGCATTACAACTGGATTCTGCTCAAGTCCGACCAGCTTGCCCAACGGCCCGAGTGGTGCGAGCAATATCTGTCGCTCGTCTCCGATGCCGACGGGAAGTTCGAGTTCAAGAACGTGCTCGCGGGGAAATTTCTGCAGCTGGCATATTGGGGCAAGCATGTGCCGGAAGCTAGATCCCTCGCGTTCGACAAGACCGAGGCGCGAGTGCCGCAAACGATCACAATCAAACTGCCCAAGCCGGCGGCAATTCGCGGGACGATCGACCAGACGAAGATTCCCAACGCGCGTGAAATCCAGGCCATGCTTGTTACGGATCCGTGGCACACGTTTCAGGCGCCTCTCAAAGCAGGCCAAACGACGTTCGAATTCAACGACTTGCCGGCGGGCGCATACAACGTCCTCGTCGCGAGCAAGCTTGTCCCGTCGAAGGACGATCCGCGGATGAGCACGAGTACGACCCTGGCGTCGTGGACCGTTCATCTGAAACCTGGCAAAACGGCCGACCTCAATTTCAGCGACGCCAAACTTGAACCGCCTCTCGATTCGAGCCGGCGGCCTTGATCGGCAACGCCGTGGCGGTATTCCAATCGGGAAGCTTCCGTGTTTGATGTATCGTACGCGAAATTGGGGGTGCCACTGGCGGCAGCTTTGGGCCGCCAGTGCGATTGCCGTTTGATATTCGAGGCACGAGCCATGCTTTTTCGCGCTTCAAATGACAGAGAATTCCGTGAAAACATTGTCGTCGGTCATCAACTCGCGAAGCGAAGACAATGGCGGGCCAGAGCCCCCGCCAGTGGCACCCGTTTGCTGAGTGCACTTTTTCTCGGCGTGCTGACTGGCACGAACTTTTGCGGCGATCTTGCGAGGGGCGAAGATGTCGATCTGCGACGCATCGATCGCCGGATTGCGAAGGAGCCGAAGTATCATTTCCAGCCGCATTATGCCTTGCTCGTCTTCGGGCCGAACGCCGAACGCCGATCGTGGCTCGTCGTGGATGGAGATGGAACCGAAGCGAACTCCGGCCGCGTTTTGTATCTCGACCGCAACGGCAACGGCGACCTGACGGAGCCGGACGATCGGATCGAATTCGACGCGGAGGCCACGGCGAACATGCGCATGGGAGGCAACCGCGGATTCACCGGCATGAACGTTTTTTTGCTGGGCCGGGTGGCGGGGATCGAACTCAAGTTCCACCTTTGGGTCCGCAAAAGGAACTTTGTGCCCGATGACGACTGGTTGCGACAAATTACGCAGGAACGCCAGGCGAATCATTGGGAGAACGGGACGCTCTGGCGGATTGCCGCCGGGCGCAGTCGGGGCCAGATTGGGGTCGTGCTGACCGAGCGGCCGGCCGACGCGCAGATCACGCATCTGGACGGTCCGCTCACCTTCGCACTCAAACGCGGACCGCAAGAGCGGATTGAACCCTGGCCCAAAAAAACGCTCTTCGACGTTTATATCGGCACTCGCGGCCTGGCCGCCCGCAACTACAAGTACGAAATGTTCTCGCGGTTGACCCTGAACGAGGTCCCGCCGGGAGTGCACCCGGTCGCTTCGTTTGAGTTCCAGCCGAAATCTCCCGGCCAACGGCCGATCGTCCGCCAGATCGAGATGTTGCAGCGCTGCTGCGGCGATACATTTTTCGAGACATTCACCGTTCCGCCCGAGGCGGGAAACGGAACCGTCAAGGTCTCTCTCATCTGCCCTTCCTGGGACGGTCGCGACGTGCGACCCCGGACGATCGAGGTCCCCTTCGAGACCGGCCAATCACGGTTGGGCGAGCAGGCGTTGGTCATGTTTCGCGGTGACCGGATCGGATTGGGGGAGGCGACCACCGCGCTTAGAAAACGGGGGCTTTCGGTGACTCGCC
>CAYWOV010000444.1:0-4173 GCA_964459965.1 uncultured Planctomycetaceae bacterium
CGTCATCGTCACGCTTTCTGGACGCGTCGTCTGGATGAAGGACACGGACGGGGATGGTAAAGCCGACGTCGAGGAGACGTGGTTCACCGGTTTTTCGGAACAGAACCCGCAATTGCGGGCCAATCATCCAACCTTCGCCCTCGACAACCGCGTTTACGTCGCCAACGGTCTCCGCGGCGGTAACGTGATCGCCTGCAAGTCCGACTGGAGCGCGACGGCGAAGGCCGTCTCGATCAGCGGCCGGGACTTTGCCTTTGATCCGCTCCGAGGTACGTACGCCGCGGTCTCCGGCATCGGCCAGTTCGGGATGACGTTTGACGATTTCGGAAACCGCTTCGTCTGCAGCAATCGCAATCCGTGTCAACATGTCGTCTTGAGCGAGGCCGACATGGCCCGCACCCCTTGGGCTGCGATCGCCTCGGTGATGCAGGATGTTTCACCTCCGGGTGATGCCTCCCACGTTTATCCTCTGACCCGCGCCTGGACCACCTCGACGCTTCACGCAAGCCAATTCACGGCGGCCTGCGGCGTGACGGTCTACCGTGGCAATCTGCTCGGCGACGCGTATTACGGAAACAGTTTCACCTGCGAACCGACCGGCAACCTCGTCCATCGAGATATCCTCGAACCCGACGGGGCGACGTTTCGGTCGCGAACTGCCGACGCGGGCGTCGACTTTCTCGCCAGCCGTGACGAATGGTTCCGTCCAGTGAACCTCGCCAACGGGCCCGACGGAGGTTTGTACGTCGTCGACATGTATCGGGCCGTGATCGAACATCCGGAGTGGGTCCCCGACGAATTGAAGCATCGCCCGGATGAGCGGTGGGGCGACGACCGCGGACATATTTACCGGATCGTTCCGGCTGATTTCCGACGCGAACGGCGTTCGCAAAGCCGATCGATCGGTGCCGCTTCGACCGCTGAGCTGGTGGCTCTTTTGGAACATGCAAATGGATGGCATCGTGAAACGTCGGCCCGCTTGTTGTACGAGCGCCAGGACACATCGGCACGTGCGGCACTCGAACGACTTGTCTCACAAGGTAACCGCTCTCAGAGCCGGGCCCTCGCGATCTTTGTGCTAGACGGGCTCGGCGAGCTGTCGCCGGACATCGTCTTCAAAGCGATGTCCGATCGAGATGCCGGCGTGCGAGCCTGTGCGGTGCGGCTTAGCAGACGATGGCTGGTCGGCGATCGAGATCTTCGTAGCAGGCTGTTTCAGATGGCCACGGCGGAGCCGAACGGTCGAGTTCGCTTTGAGGTTGCACTTGCATTGGGTGATGTGATCAGTAATGCGACTGCCGCCACCGCACTGGCACGCGTTGCGATTACGGATCGGGAAGACGTATGGTCCCGTCAGGCGGCCGCGACAAGCGTTGGTCGAAATGGGCCGGCCGTGCTCGCACACGTGACCGCTGGACTAAACAGAAATCAGACGGGGCCGATCGGGGCGGACGCTGCATTGGTCGGCGAATTGGCGGAAGTCGTGGGGGCGACGCCCGGCGCCCCGGCCGCCGAAGAAGGATTTCGCTCGCTCGAAGCTTTGATTGAAACTGTCGGCCCGGAACGGCCCAATCCGCGCGTGGCCGGAATCCTCCTTTCCGGATTCGACGGACTGGCGCGAGGAATCCGTCGCAGGGGGGGCGCGGTCGGCCCAAAATCGATTGGTTTGCGGAGGGAATCTCTGACTCGGCTTAGGTCGGTCGCGACGCGGATTGCGGAACAGAACGAACGGCCGGCACAACGCCGCGACGCAATCGACGTGCTCCGGACGACATCGGATCCGTCGAGAGCCCCAGCAGTCTTGACCCAGCTCGCGATAGGGGAGCCGGACCAATCCGTCCGGTTGGCCGCTTTGTCGGCCTTGTGCAGTTTCTCCGATCCGGCGATTGGACAGATCGTACTGAACAGCTTTCATTCGCAAATGCCGCCGGTTCGCCGCGCGATCCTCGATGTGCTCCTTTCGGACGACGTCAGGACCCGGCAACTGCTCCACGAGCTTGAAGCGCACCGGATTTCGGTCGCCGAGCTCGATCCGTCGCGCGTTGCGCAGCTCCTTCATTACCGCGACCCCGACGTGCAACGGCGTTCTCGATCGCTACTGGCAGCCGCAGTTCCGACCGACCGCCGCAAAGTGATTGCGGAATACCAGAAGTCACTGACTCTTGTGTCCGACCCGAAGCGGGGCCGAGACGTCTTCGCCAAGAACTGCACCGCGTGTCATCGGATCGGCGATTTGGGAGTCAGCGTCGCTCCGGACATTGGCGACTCACGCACGATGACACCATCCCAAATCCTGGTCGATGTCCTCGACCCTAATCGCAAAGTCGACAACAACTTCTTCAGTTACACCGTGGTCACCAAGGACGGGAAGGTCTACACCGGAATCCTCGCCACGGAAACGACCACATCGGTGACACTCCGGCAACCAGAGAACAAAACCGTGAGCCTCCTGCGGGACCAGATTGAAGAACTTCACTCCAACGGCGTGTCGCTGATGCCCGTCGGGCTCGAAAAGAACATAGATCGGCAACAGATGGCCGATTTGATCGCCTTCGTCAAGAATTGGCGGTACCTAGACGGGCGCGTGCCGCTGAATCCGTCACAATAGCGGCCTTGGGACGCCACCGGTCACCGCCGTTGTGCCTGTCCTTTTCAGCGGGTTCATCCCGCGACTGAGGAAAACTGCGATGCGCTCTTGTCTAATCGCGACCGCCTGCCTGCTGGCATTCGCCGCGCGTGGTTTTGGACAAGCAAACCGCAACGTCGACTGGCCGCGCGTCGGCAACGACCCCGGCTGCATGCGGTATTCCGAGTTGAAGCAGATTAATCGGGACAACGTCGCCCAGCTCAAACCAGTCTGGACCTATCACACGGGAGAGCTAAAAGGCCGAACCGGCAAGACGATCGAGTGCACGCCAATTGTGATCGACGGCGTGATGTACGTCACAACGGGCTATCTCCGCGTTTTGGCCCTTGACGCGACAACCGGCAAGGAATTCTGGCAATTCGATCCGCTTAAGGACCATCCGTACCGGCACACGCCGATGTCTGGCGGAGTCAACCGCGGCTGCGCCTACTGGTCTGACGGCAAACTCAACGGCGAGCGACGGATCATACACGGGACGTCTGACGGCCGAATATTCTCACTGGACGCGAGGACCGGCCGGCTCGACGCGAAATTCGGAAATGACGGGATCGTCGATCTGCGCCAGGGGTTTGCTCCGGATGTTGCCAAGCGCGGTTATGGGCCGACGTCCGCCCCCGCGATCTGGAAGCAGACGATCATCGTCGGCGTCTCCTGCGGTGAAGGGCCGGAGCTCGCCGCGCCGGGAGACATTCGCGCGTTTGACATCCACACGGGCCAGCAGGTCTGGCGCTTTCGTACGGTACCTGGTCCGGGGGAATTCGGTCACGAGACCTGGCAAGGAGAGTCTTGGAAAGACCGTGGCGGAGCCAATGCCTGGGGTGGTTTCAGCGTTGACGTTGACCGAGGTCTGGTTTTCGCAGGTCTGGGATCGGCAGCCTTCGATTTCTACGGCGGCGACCGGCGCGGCGCTAACCTGTTTGCCAACTGCACTGTCGCTCTGAACGCGAAGACAGGCACACGTGTCTGGCATTTCCAAACGCTCCATCACGACTTGTGGGATCACGATCTGCCGGTGTATCCGAACCTGGTCACCGTGACGCACAAGGCAAAGAGAATCGACGCCGTCGCGCAGGTGACGAAGACGGGCTTTGTCTTCCTTTTGGACCGCGAAACGGGCAAGCCGCTCTTTGCCGTCGAGGAGAAACCGGTGCCCGCCTCGGATATCCCCGGCGAAGAGTCTTGGCCGACGCAGCCAATCCCGGTGAAACCGCCACCCTTCGCCGCTCAGTTTTTTGACCAGACCAACGTCACGGATATCGGCAAAGCCAACCGTGACTCGGTCCTCTCCCAATTGCACAAAATCCGCGCGGGCCCGGCGTTTCAGCCGCCGAGCTTCAAGGGCTCCGTCGCCATTCCCGGACTTTTGGGCGGAGCCAACTGGTCGGGGGCCTCGTTCGATCCGACGACCGGCTTGCTCTATGTCAACTCTGACAATCTTCCGAACGTCATCACGCTTGTCAAAGCCAGAGTCAGCGAAGTACGACGGTACGGGCCTTATCGGCACACCGGATATATCCAGCTTCGCG
>CAYWOV010000445.1:0-4166 GCA_964459965.1 uncultured Planctomycetaceae bacterium
GCTGCCGCGACCAAGGTCGGCGTGTTGGCATGGATCTTCTGGCTCGATCACGACATGCGAGCTAACAAAGCGGCATCAAACACCAGAATCGCGGCTCGCGTCTCGACGTGCGAATGCCGGCGTTGCGACGGCCGATTGCCCGCCGCTAGAATCGACTCATCAACAAACCCATGTCCCTGTCTCGCAAAATGTCCCCACCTCGCAAACTCGCCGCGCTCGGCACGAGCTGCTTGCTGATCCTCGCTGCCTCGGCCGCCGGCTTTTGGCTGCTACGTTCGCCTCCGACGCCCCCGGTTGATAAGGCCCAGCAAGAGCGCAGCATGCGCGAGGCGCTCAAACTTGTCCAACTCAAGGACAATGCGCTGTCAGCGCTGGAAAATCGCGATTTCCATGAGGCGGAGCCGCAACTTCTGGAGTTGGCGACGGTGGGCATCGGCGAGCCGATCGGTTCAAGGAACTGGTTGATCGGTCGAATCGCACGTGTGGGCACGATCGACCAGGCGAAAGACATCAAAGACTATGCGGATGCGGTCGATCGCTGCCGCACAGCCCTCCTCTTGGAATGGAATATGGAGCGTGAGGGGTCCGTGCGCTATTACCTCGCCTCGAAACTCGAGTTTCTGGGGCAAAACATTCCCAAGCAGCTTGAGAACCTGCACATCGGTGCTGGTCGCAGTCAGGACAATCCGTTGATGTGGTACGAACTCTACCAAGCTCAGCGGGACTACCAGGACGAGGCGATGCGGGCGGACGGTGAGAACGCGCTCAAAACACTGTACGAACTCATTCCCAACAATCTTTACGTGTTGCTCGAGTGGATCGGCGTGCAGGTCCGGTTGAAAGACGCGACGATCGTGGAGACTTTGGACCGGGCACGCGTGCAGATGGTCCCGTTTCTAAGCGATGTGCCTGTCGCAACGCCGATTGCGCCGCCCCATGCAATTGCCGACGCATCGTCCGCCGCACAA
The DNA here is from genome assembly GCA_964459965.1 of uncultured Planctomycetaceae bacterium. Classification (GTDB taxonomy): domain Bacteria; phylum Planctomycetota; class Planctomycetia; order Planctomycetales; family Planctomycetaceae; genus DASPSM01. Next base: position 969 of record CAYWOV010000445.1, read on the forward strand.
AAAGGCGACTGGAACGCAGTCGCCCGCAATGTGACGGCGCTCACCACGGTCGGATCAGTCCAACCGGCTGTGCGCAACGACAAGTGGCGGGTCGATCACGGACTGCAGTGGCTGATCAAGACGGATTTCTCTGACAAGTTTTATCGCGAGCGGCCGTTCGATCGAGTGCTGCCGAAGCGATCGGCGCCGGTGCATTTCCTTGACACCGCACTCAAAGGTCCGCTTGCCGAATTGAACGACGTGCGAGACGCGCGTTGTGTCGACTTCGATGCGGACGGCCGCCTCGATGTTGCGGTCCTGCGAAAATCTTCTCTCGAAATCTACGGCCGGCCGGGCAAGACCGAGGAATGGTCGAAACTTGCCGCGGCGCCCCTGCCCTCGGACGGGTTTGCCCATCTCCGTGTCGCCGATCTTGAACGGAACTCGGCTGCTCCCAATGCCGACTTCTTGATCTTCGGGCCGGCGGGCGTCCTTGTGGTGGAAAATCGTTTGGAGTCCGCTGCAAAGACACGATCGTTGCATGTAATCGCGTCCGCTCCGTTGCTTGAAAAAACAAAGGGCGCCGAGTCCCTCGTGACAGCCGATCTCGATCACGACGGTGCTCTCGATCTGGTCGTCGCGCGAAAGGAAACTGGGGCATCCTCCGTACAGAATCCCGCAGTCATTTCCGTTTGGCGGAATCTGGGTGGGATGGCGTTTGCCGACGTGACGCCCCGCTCGGGTCTTTCGGAACAACTGGCGGGCAAGGCGACGTCGGCCGCGGCCGGACCGAGCGGTGTTTGTTCGCTGGCTGCGATCGATTTGAACCACGACTGCGATATGGACGTATTACTCGCCGGCGGCGGACCGTTGCCGTCGAACGCGAAGGTGCTTCAAGGGGCCGGCGAGGGCCGGTTCCGCGTTCAGCCGCTCGCCCTCGAGAGCGCGGACTTTCAAACGGCCACGGCGCTTGCCGTTCTCGACGCCGACGCGAACGGGTCGTCCGATGTGTTGGCTGCCGGGCCGACCGGCATGTTTTTGCTGCTGACCTCGAGCACACAGCCCGACGAAGTCAACAGAGTGTTTCTCTCATCTGTTTCGGATTTTCCAGCCAAAGAATTGCTTGTTTTGGACTACGACAACGACGGCAGCCAGGACGTGATTGCTTGGAACGGCGAGGAACTCCGTTGTTTTCACGGCACCGGCTACGGACATTTCGAGTCGGCGGCCGACGTTTTGCCGAAAAACCTCACGGCGATTCTCTCCGCAGACAGCGGCGATCTGGATGGTGATGGCGACATCGATCTGGTTGTGGTGTCGCCCGAGGCCGGCGGTGGTCGAATTCATCTCCTGCAAAACGAAGGCGGAAATGCCAACAATTGGGTCGACGTGTGCCTGTCCGGAGGGCCGCTGCCTGGCACGTCGAACGAACGCAGGCCGACCGCCAGGGGAATCGGAGCGGTGATCCAACTCAAGGCGGGCGTCGTCAGCCAGTCGCGAGTCGTTTCGGGCCCGGTAACGCATTTCGGCATCGGCAAGCTGGAATCGGCCGATTTTCTGCGAATCGTCTGGCCGAACGGGATTCCCGCTGATCTTCCGCAGCCAGCCAAAAACCGGATTGTTCGAGCCACACCTCCGCCAGGCGGTTGGCGTTGACCCCGGCGGACGGCTATTCTGGTTGAATGCACGGACGGCTTTGCGTCCGTGCGTTTTTCATCCATATCATTCCAGCTTGCCAGAGTCCCCGAATCAGCGAGGAGCGGGTCGTGCGAAGAGGTCGATTTGTTAGTGGACGGGTGGTCTGCATTGCGGCGGCCGTCGCGCTTGTCGCCGCGATTAGCGGCCGGCTGCGGGCCGAGGATTTTCATTACCCGCTCAAGCCGGCAGCGGCCGAGAACGGTCCGGTTTATGTCGCCGATCTCCGCCTGCCGGGAATCTTAGTGGTGAAGGACGGCCGCATCGAAACATATTTTGCGGCGTCGAAAAAACTGCAAACGCCCCTGTGCCGAATTCGTTCCGTCGCCGTCGATCGGAACGGCAAGGTTCTCGCGGCCGATACGTCAACGCGCGAAGTCTATCGCTTCGACGAGCCGGGCAAGCCCACTCCACTCATCAAGGGAGCCGAGGCCGGCATCGGGATGCCCATGTCGATCGCCGTCGATTCGAAAGGCAACATCTTCGTTGCCGACTTGGAGGTGCACTGGATCTGGAAAGTGCCGTCGGCGGGCGGAACACCCAAAAAATTTGCCGAGGTCCCAGCACCCGGAGGCATGACCATCGACGGCCAGGATCGGTTGTGGGTCGTCTCAGGCGGGAAGGACCAACTGCTCCGGTTATCCCCTGAGGGAAAGATCGAAGTCGTCGTGCCCGGAAGGCCATTTCAGCATCCCAACGACGTGGCGCTGGGGCCCGACGGGACCGCTTATGTCAGCGACGGCTACGCCCGCACAATTTGGAAAGTCTCGCCAGGCGCGAAACCGCAGTCTTGGATTAGCGGGGGACCCCTCGTAAACCCCGTCGGCCTTGCTTGGCACGACGGGAGCTTGATCATCGCCGACCCGAACCCAAAAGCAAAAAAGGGCCAGGTCTACAAAGCCGATTCGGCCGGCAAACTTTCACCGCTTGCCGGAAAGTGACGCCTTCGGAGTGGCGACCATCGCCACTTCTTCAGTCGATGCGGCGAAGTTAATCGAGTGAAACCTGGCCGCCCGGCACGCGTCGTACGCAAAAATCACGTCGCCTAGCGGCACATCTCCACCCACGTCGAGAATCACGCGACTTTCGCCGGACGCCGTGGCGAGTTCTTTCAGTGCCTCTGGTAAAGCCTTGAAATCGTCGTATTTGCGTCCGCCCAGTGCGATGAGGGTTTGTCGTTTCGCCGCATCGCGCGACAAATGGATCCAATGATCGACCGCTCGCTTCGAGGAAGCGGCTGTCTCCGCCGCCGACACGTTGCCCGCCGACAGAACCGTGGAGAGGCTTTGTTCGGCGACTCGGCCGCCCGAAGCGAGCACGAAGAAGACCAGCAACTGAAAAACGACATCGACCATCGGCGTGACTGTCCGATCGAAGTCGCAGACTGGTCCGTTACGGGCTGTCGGAACTCGCATAATTTGTTCGATCGCTCCGATATTCCGTGTTGCCTGAAGCACCTATTTGCCGCGAACGGCAAACTTCAGATTCGTGACTCCGTGGCGGGCGCAGGCGAGAATCAATGGT
>CAYWOV010000446.1:0-4165 GCA_964459965.1 uncultured Planctomycetaceae bacterium
GACCGCAAAGAGGCCCAAGCCGTGCTCGATTACGATGATTTGCTCCTCTTTTGGTATGCGCTCTTGGCGACGCCAGAGGCGGCCGCGCTCGTCCGCTCGCGCTTTGACGCGATTCTTGTCGATGAATACCAGGATACCAATACGTTGCAGGCCGAGATCCTCCGCGGTCTTTCGCCGAACGGCGAGGGAATGACCGTCGTCGGAGACGATGCCCAGTCGATTTATTCCTTCCGTGCGGCTACCGTGCGGAACATTCTGGATTTTCCGTCGCAGTTCCCCGGCACGACGGTCGTCACGCTCGAGCAGAATTATCGCAGCACGCAGCCTATCCTCGATGCGGCCAACGGAGTGCTCGCTCAGGCCAGCGAAGGCTTCCGCAAGAATTTATGGACGACGCGAAAAGAGGGCCTGCTGCCGGAAGTCGTTCATTGCCAGGATGAGCCGGAGCAGACGCAGTTCGTCGTCGATCAGATTCTCGACTGCCGCGAAGCGGGAACGGCCCTAAGGCATCAGGCCGTCTTGTTCCGCGCGGCCCATCATAGTCTTGATCTGGAACTGGAATTGGCACGGAGGAACATTCCGTTTCATAAATACGGCGGGCTCAAGTTTATCGAAACGGCCCACGTGAAGGACCTGCTCGCCTTCCTGCGACTGGCCGACAATCCGCGCGACGCGATGGCGGGCTCGCGGGTGTTGACGCTGATTCCGGGAATTGGGCCCAAGCGGGCGGCCCACCTCATGCAGAAGCTGGCCGCAGCCCGCAACGATTTTCGCGCTTGGAAAGACTACGCGCCCCCTGCGCAAGGGACCGAAATTTGGACGCCGTTCGTTGAGATGATGTCGGCCCTGTCCACCCCGGACGCGCGTGCCGGAACCATTTCTTCGCAGGTGCACCGCGTGCGGCAATTCTATGCGCCCATTTTGGAGCGGCGGCACGATCGTCCACAAGTGCGGCTCCGCGATCTGGAGCAGCTCGAAATCGTCGCCGGCCGGTTCGAAAGCCGCACGACATTCTTAGCAGACCTCATCCTTGACCCGCCCAACTCGACACAAGACCTTGCGGCCGATCCGTTGCTCGACGAGGACTATTTGATCCTGAGCACGATCCATTCGGCCAAAGGGCTCGAGTGGGACGCGGTCTATGTGCTGCACGCGGCCGACGGAAACATCCCGTCCGACATGGCGACCGGATCGGAAGCGGAGATTGAAGAGGAGCGGCGTTTGTTCTATGTGGCGCTGACCCGCGCCCGCAATCGCCTGTTTGTCTGTTATCCCCAACGGTACTACTTCGCCAACCGTCGCCGCGGCGACGAATATGACTTTGCCCAACGGACTCGGTTCTTGCCAGACGCCGTGCTGGAACTCTTCCAGGAGCGTTTGGCAATCGAGCGCGATGAGTTGGTGCAGAAAATCATCGAAGCCGCCTCAACGCGCGTCTCGTCAGCCGACGTGCGGAAACAGCTGAAGCAGATCTTCCAATAGATCCTTCGGCAACATCGCCCGCTTACCACTTTGGGGGTCTCGTGCGCAGGCTTCTGAGTGTCCCATTCCGCACGTTTGCGAAATCGATCCTGCCACGGTATGCTGAATTTCGCCGAATGTGGGAAACCTACCCAATTCGCTCTTTGAAAACATGTTGAATGTGGGATTCATTCCCATTACGATGAAATGCAGGGGCGGGCAGCAGGCTCGGATGCCCGGGACGCTCTGGCTCGTGGTCTTTCGTTTTTCGACCTTCCAGTCGGCGACTTCCCGTGGCGATCGATGCCTTTATCACCGGCGAACACAAGCGCACGCTCGACGACCGCTCGCGATTGACGCTCACGACGGACTTTGCGGCCGCCGTCGCCGATCAGAAGGGCGGTTGCATCCTGGCGAAGGAACGGGCCGGATGCTTGAGTGTTTGGCGACCAACCGATTGGCAAAAACGGCTGGACGACGGAGTCGACTTGATCCGCCGCAAAATTCAGTCGGGGCGGATGGAACAGCGTTGGGCCGACGTCCAGCGATTCGGGCGACTCTTGTCGACGCGGCACACGCAAGTGCGGCTGGCCAATAAGTCGCGCCTGTTAATTCCCGAGCCGTTTCGCGAGTTCTTGGGTGTCGGGCCGAATCAGGACGTGATCCTGGTTGGCGCGGTGATCTGCTTGGAGATTTGGAACCCAGCCGCCTGGCTCGAAGTGCTCCGCGAAGAGATGCCCGAATTTGGCACGCTCTTTCGGGAACTCTCGGAATAACGCCGCGAGCAATTCGGCGCGGCGGCGACATCAGCTTGTCGGTCGGGCTTCCTGCGTGACATCGGCTTTCAGACTACAAGCATGCCCGGCCGGGCATTTTCCGTACGGAGAAGCGTCCACTCACTAATCATCCCTTTAGCACCGCGCCCTCAAGCGTTCAGGCACCAAGGATGGCTTGTTCGGCACGGATGCCGCTTCTTCTCCCGGCCGGGCATGCTGCTTCTTCCCGTCGGGCGTCTTGTGTTCGGCGTCGTCAAGACCCGGACTTTGACTCGATCTCGTCGGCGGCGCACGACCGTGCCTCTGAAGAACGGAGATACGTCGAACGACGGCTGATCAGCGCCGCTGTGGCGTCCGCGCTTTCATAGAGACCGTCGAATTCAAGACGCCAGACGCTTAAGAGAACGCGGTCAATACGCGGTGGACTTCCTCGACCGTCGTTACCTGGGCGAGGACTTTCTGTTTGGCGGAAGTTTCGAGGGTTTGCATGCCCTTCGACTTGGCGATGTCGAGGACTTGTGAATGCGTCTTTCCCTTGAGCACGGCGTCGCGCAGGTCGCCGTCGAGGGCCATAATCTCGAAGACGCCGGTGCGGCCCATGTAGCCGGTATGGAAGCAGTGGTCGCAGCCAGTGCCGCGGAGCAATTCGGTCTTGGCCGCCTGATCCGGTTCGAGGCCGAGGAACTCGGCGGTGGCGGCGTCGGGATGATAGCTCTGCCGGCAGCGGGAACAGACTTTGCGCAAGAGCCGTTGGGAAATGATCCCAACGAGGCTGTCGGCGATGAACATCGGCGGGATGCCAAACTCGCGGAAGACGTCGATCGTGGACGCGGCGTCGTTGGCGTGCAGCGTGCTGAGAACGGTGACGCCGGTCAGTCCGGCGCGACAGGCGATGTGAGCCGTTTCCGGATCGCGAATTTCACCGACCATCATCACGTTCGGGTCTTGCCGCAAAACCCCGCGCAGCGCTTCGACGAAGCCGAATTCGATGCGGCTGTCGACTTGGATCTGGTTGACGCCGTCGACCCGTCTTTCGACCGGATCCTCGATCGTGCACAGACTCTTCGTCTTGTCGTTGAGAACGTCCAGGGCGGCGTACATTGTCGTGCTCTTGCCGGATCCCACCGGCCCGACGCTGAGGACCATGCCGTAGGGTGCCGAAATGCATTTCTTGATTTGGGCGACCTGTCCGTCGTCGAAACCCAGGTCCTCAATTCGGGTCAGCGTGCCGGAATCCGGCATCAAACGGAGGACGAGCCGCTCGCCATAGATGGTCGGCCCGCTGCCGACGCGGATATCGCGCTGCTGCTTGAGCACGGCATTGGCAATGTGGCCGTCCTGCGCGAGGCGTCGCTCGGTAATGTCCATATTGGCCATCAGCTTGACGCGAGAGATCACATGCGAAGTCATCTCGCTGGGAAGCTTGGCCACATCGTGCAAAAGGCCGTCGACCCGCAGGCGAACGCGGAGGCCCGACTCGCCGGGATCGAGATGAATGTCGGTCGCCTGAAGCTGAAAGGCTCGCTCGAGCAGCAGGTCGACAAGGGGTCCTGGTCCGACGACGTCGACCAGCTCCCGAAGCTCTTCCTGCAAGGCTTTTTGCCGAATGCCGGCTCGTTCACTCGTACTGCTCATTTGAGTCCTTTCAGAGTCTCGCGTGTAAGGCGTCTCGAACGGCTGATTTTTATCGTGAATTCTCGTTTGTTTTCGGCAGAGATTTGTCAGACAGGGTCATAGTACTTTGCCGACGGGCTGGTTCCCTTCCAGCATGGCCGGGGTCGTCACTTACGCTTGCCTTTGGCTAAGATCGACGCCACCGCTGGCGCTGGTGAAGAGGTCGAAACCGTGCCACTCGGTGCGGGGGCGCTTTTTGCGGCCGCTGTCGGTGCGGTCGTGGTGCCAATGGTGGTGAAAGGTCCGGCGGAGGC
>CAYWOV010000447.1:0-4165 GCA_964459965.1 uncultured Planctomycetaceae bacterium
ACTGGGCAGGACGCCGTCAACAGCGCCAAAGCGTTCAACGAGGCGCTCGAATTGGACGGCGTGATCCTCACCAAGCTCGACGGCGACACGCGCGGCGGGGCGGCCCTCAGCGTGAAGGCCGTCACCGGCGTCCCGATTAAATACATCGGCGTGGGCGAGCAGCTCGACCGGCTTGAAGAGTTCCACCCCGATCGGATGGCCAGCCGCATCCTGGGGGGCGGCGACCTCGCCACACTGCTGGAGAAGGCTCAGCGCGAGTTCGACACGGACGAAATGGCCCGTCAGCAGGAGCTGATGCGGAAGGGCCAGTTCACGCTGGAAGAATTCCGCGATCAGTTCAAGCAGATCAAACGCCTCGGATCAATGAAGCAGATCCTGGGCATGATCCCCGGCTTGGGCGGCCTGTTGGACTCCAACCCCGACGTTGATCCGGAGCAAGAACTCAAGGGCATCGAAGCCATGATTAATTCGATGACCCCGGATGAACGACGCAATCCGAGTAAGATCGACCGCGGCCGCCGCAACCGCATTGCAGCCGGCAGCGGGACTGAACCGTCCGACGTGCACCATCTGATCAAGCAATTCCAAAGCATGTCGGGCATGATGCAGCAGATGTCCAAGATGGGGCTGCGGGACCGCCTTCAGGCCGTTCGAGAGCTGGCAGACGCCGGCATGAAGGATCCCAACGCACAACTCGCCCATGAAAAACAGCGAAGCAAACGAGGGCCCCTGGATCAGAACAAGGCCCGCGATAAGAAAAAACAACAGCGAAAAGACGCGCGGAAAGCGCGCAAACGAAATCGGAATTAGTTAACAGCAAAATCGTTCACTTGAACCCCAAGGAGACCTTCGTGGCGGTAAGAATTCGGATGAAGAGATTGGGCCGGAAGCATCGGCCGTTTTTCCGCATTTGCGTGATGGACTCGCGGTCGCCTCGCGACGGCAAGGCAATCGAAGAACTCGGCTTTTATGACCCCATGGTCCGCGTGAAAAAGGACCGTGTGAAGCTGAATCTGGAGCGCGTCGAATACTGGATCGGCGTCGGCGCACAACCGAGTGTGAATGTCGCCGCTTTGATCAAAAAGATTCGAACCAATCGGTTTGGCGACGCAGCCGCGCCGCCGCCGATGACGGCTCCGAAGGCCCGCCCGGCCAAGGTCGCCGCGGGAAGCGACGATGCGCCGCCGGAAGCGACGACAGAATCCTGACCGATGGATGAGCTTCACCTCGCCCCCCAAAGCACCACGCGTGCTTTGAGCTGAAATCAAGATGCGTTTCGACGTCCTGACCCTTTTTCCGGGCATCTTCGACGGTTATCTCCAGCAGAGCCTGCTCAAACTGGCGATCCAGCGGGGGCTTGTCGACATTCGGCTGTGGAATATCCGCGACTACAGCGCCGATAAACACCAGAAAGTCGACGATCGGCCGTTCGGCGGCGGTCCGGGAATGCTAATGTGTTGCCAGCCCGTCTTCGATTGCGTCGAGGCCGTGCTGGCCGACGGTCGGCAGCCCGACATGCCGACATCCGAGACCGATCAGCCCGCCCAGCTCGTGATGCTGTCGCCGCAAGGCCGACGACTCGATCATGGACTGGTCATGGAATTGACGTCGCGCGAAAGGTTGCTCCTGTTGTGCGGGCGATATGAAGGTTTCGATGAACGGATTCGCCTGGGACTTAAGCCTTTGGAAGTCTCCGCGGGTGATTTCGTGACGAATGGCGGGGAAGTGCCGGCCATGTTGGTGATCGACGCGGTCATTCGGCATATTCCCGGCGTTTTGGGTGATGAAACGAGCAGCAAATATGATTCGTTCGCCGAAACGGGTCTGTTGGAGTATCCGCAATACACGCGGCCGCGGACCTTTCGCGGGATGGAGGTCCCCGAAGTCCTTCTCAACGGAGACCATGTCGAGATCTCGCGGTGGCGGTCGGAGCAGAGTTTGCGGCGCACGCGCGAATTACGGAAAGACTTGCTCAACCTGCGCGTGGCCGACGGCCCAGCGAGACACGAAGGTTGACGTCGGAGTGAATTTCGCTTATTCAAACAGTTTCCGTTCCGCCGGCCGGCGGACTCAAAGGAATCATGCTATGCACAAGTTGATCACCGCCGCCGAGGCCCCCAGTCTCCGCTCAAATCCGCTGGAATTTCAAATTGGCGACACCGTCGAGGTCCACACGCGGATTCTCGAAGGGGGTAAAGAGCGGATCCAGATCTACAGCGGCGTTGTGACCGCTCGCAGGGGCCGCGGAACTGCGGAAATGTTCACCGTCCGGCGTATCGTGGCTGGCGAGGGAGTGGAGCGGACCTTCCCGATTCATTCGCCGAAGGTCGCCAAAATTGAAGTCAAACGCCACGGCCGAGTGCGTCGGGCAAAACTGTATTACTTGCAGAAACGAGTCGGCAAATCGACCAGGCTGACGGAACGCCGCGAGAAACAAGAAGAATCTGCCCCCGCGGAGTGAGCCCAGCCACCTGGGCACTCAATAGTGCCCGGTGCGGCACTTGAAGCCCGGCCCGATGCCACCGAAAGCGTGCCCATGAAAAAATGGCTGCGCGGGCTGCTCGGACAGCAGGGGGAGCGAAGGGCGGCATCGTTTCTCGCGAAAAAAGGCGTGAAGGTCCTAGCTCGCGGTGTGGCCAATCAATTCGGGGAAATTGATCTTGTCGGTCTGGACGGGGAAACAATTGTCTTTGTCGAGGTCCGCACCCGCCGGTCGTTGGATGCAGGGCACCCGGCCGAGTCGGTCACTCCCGAAAAGCAGGCCCGACTCACCCGGGCAGCACTCGCTTTTTTGAAGCAGAACAGGCTTCTAGACCGCCGAAGCCGGTTCGACGTGGTTGCCATCCTTTGGCCGGAGGGGTCAAAGTCGCCGCAAATCGAGCACTATCGAAATGCCTTTGAAGCGGCCGGTCTGGGTCAATTTTACTCCTGATTTGAAAAGCCAATGAAACTCGGATTGGTCGGTTACCAAGGCTCCGGCAAGAGCACACTCTTTGAGCTCTTGACGGGGGTCAAGCCGGACGCCGCAAAGGCGCACCTCGGCCAGCTCGGGACGGCTGTGGTCCCCGATTCGCGTTTCGATCGGCTGGTCGCTCTCTTCAAACCGAAAAAAGTCTCTCCGGCGCGAATCGAGCTCTTCGACACGCCCGGCCTCGACCGGAAGGCGCACGAAACCAACGCCCAGCGGTTGGGAGTCATTCGGGAGTCGAACGCTCTGGTCGTGGTCGTCGGCTGCTTTGCGGGGGCCGACCCGATTGCCGACGTGCAAAGCTTTCAGGACGACATCATCCTGGCGGATTTGCAGGTCGTGACGAACCGGGTAAGTCGCTTGCAGAAGGATATGCTCAAGCCCCGCCCGGACCGGGAGCAACTTCAGGCAGAAATTGCCGGTCTGGAGCCGATCGCAGCCCGGTTGAACGAGGGGCGATCCCTGGCCGACATGGTTTTCAGCGAGATCCAAGACAAGGCGACCAGATCTTTCTCGCTTTTGACCCGCAAAAAGCAGTTGGTGATTCTGAACACGGCCGATTCGACTCAGGCGGCGACCGCGGTGACCGCTTTGGAAGGGGCCGGACACCCAGTCGTGTCGGCTCCGATCGGTCTGGAACTCGAAGTCCAGGAGCTTTCGCCCGAGGATCGAGAGACATTCGCCCAGGAAATGGGCCTCGGAGAGCCATGTGCGTCCAAGGTTTTGCGGGCCATTTTCGAGGTAACGGAGCAGATCACCTTCTACACCTCGGACGAAAAAGAGGTCCACGCCTGGCTTCTGCACCGGGGCGGAACGGCTCTCGACGCCGCCGGAACGATCCACACTGATCTGGCCCGTGGCTTTATTCGGGCCGAAATCACGGCCGTCGAAGACTTGCTGCGGCTCGGCTCCGAGCGAGAGGTGAAAGCCGCCGGGCTGCATCACGTCGAGGGAAAAGAGTACGCGATGCGCGACGGCGACGAGATTGTCGTCCGCTTCAGCGTGTGAGTCGGCCGGCCACTCGGTGCCAGCTGAGAGTCAGGTCCGTCTGCCAGCGGTGACGACTGTCGAAGACTCTCGCTCGACGACGAGCCAAGTCGGTTGGCGGCGCGCGAGCGGCTCGCCAGACGTCTCAAGGCGCCGAAGCACGACTCTATTTTGCCAGTTCTCCAATTTTTTTGGCTCACAACGCGAATT
>CAYWOV010000448.1:0-4151 GCA_964459965.1 uncultured Planctomycetaceae bacterium
AGTCGAGATGTTGTGGTGTCCGCGGCTTCCGGGGCTTTCGGAGGCGGCGCTTTCTGCGGCGGCCGGCTGCCCGGCGTCGCGGCGGCTCCCGGCGCACCGAAGGTTTGGCGCTCCGACTCGGAACGCGTTGGAATCGGGAACGACAGGCGTTGCGCGTCGAGCGCTCGTTCCACGCTCTTTTTCCGCTCGAGCAGCGTGCCCATCGTGGCCGTCGAGTCGCCCTTCTTGCGACCCAGCCCCATGAGCGTAGCGATCGAGTGGCGATCGATCTGAATCCGCCGGAAGGCCACGTCTAAAGGCAACAGACACGCCAGCGCAATCAGAAACCAATCAAAGATGGGCCGCGAACTCTGCTTGGGCCTGCGGTGCGCGCGATAGATATCCTCGACGGCGTTGTCCTTCTTGAGCACCGTTCCGCCCGTCTTATCGGCAATCTCCTGCAGCACGATGGGATTCGAGCGGAACCGCAGATACTCGGGCGAATACGGCACGATGAACCCGCCCTGAGCGCGGGCCGTGCGGTCGCCCGCTTTGCCGACCGCCATCACCTGATAGCGGCCGCGGCCCCACAAGGGCACGGTGGCCTGGTAGCGGCGGGGTGCGATCTGCCGCAATTGGACCGTCTCCGATCGATCCTGCGGGCCGGCGACGCGGGCCTGCATTTCGAGGAACATATTCTGCGGATGGAAGTCCTCGGCCACGATCACGCCTTGCGTGCCCGAAGTGTAACACCACATCCGCAGGTGCTCTTCCTCCTGCACGCGCGAAATGTCGAGCATCAATTGCTTCAAGAAAGGCCGGTAATTCTCCCAACTGACCCAGTCGCTTCCCCAGTTCGTGGAAAGATCCGACGTGAAGGCGGCGGTCGTCCCCAGACCGAACTTCCATCGCGACAAAACGGGATCCTGCTGGTCGTCCTCGGTTGTGTGCGCCTTCAGGATATCCTCGGTCAGCCGTTCTTTCGGCGTCGTCAGCACGTAGCCGTGCAGCGGCGGCAACCCGCCCAAGCCCTTGAGAATGGGCGACGGAAAGCCGACTTCCGGCGTGAAGGTCTTGGTCTGTACCATGGCCCGTTTCAGCGACTTGGCCTCTTTGATGAAGATCGACGGCAGTTGATCGGGGTCGTTGGTGTTGTAGTAGCGTCCGCCGGTGACGTTGGCGATCGCCCGCAGCGTGTCGACCTCCATACCGCCGTGCGGAAAGATCGAGACCGTCGAGACGGTGATTTCAAAATCGTGAAATTTCTTCAGTAGCTGCGGGGACGGAGGGCCCGGGTCACCGTCGGAAATGATGATCATGTGCTTGGCGGCCGCGTCGCTTTTCGATAAGGCGTCGAAGCCCGCCTGCATGATTGGCTCGAACGAGGGCATGTCTCCCGGCGTGGCGGCGTTGATCTTGCGGACGATGGCGTCGTAATCGCTGACAGGCGTCAGCTCGAAGACCCACGACGACGCGCCGCCGGTATAAGCGAGCAAACCGGCTTCGTCCTGCGCGCCAAGTACGCGGATCGCCTCTTTCGTGACCCGCTTGGCGTACGTGTTGCCCTCCGGAAACTCGCAGGTGTGCAGCACGATAGCGAGTGCCCCCTTCGGCAGCACTTTCTTCTTGGTGACGTCCATCGAAACGGGGAGGATCTCCTCGATCGTCGTCTTGTGGTAGCCGCCGGGGCCGAAGCTGTTGCGGCCGCCCACCATCAAGAAGCCGAGGCCCAGATCCTTGACCGCGTCGTGCACCGCCTTGAACTGCACCGGGTCGAACAGGTCGGCTCCTGCGTTCACAAAGATGACCGTGTCGTAAGGCATGAGCGACAGCGCATCTCGGGGCAGATCGTAGGCGCTCTGCACGTCGACCAGCCGCTTCTCGGCCCGCAGCGCGTCGACCAGGCTTTCCCAATCGCGCTTGTCCCCCTTCGGATCGGTCACCACCAACACCCGCCCCTCGCCCTTCACGAATAGGTAATTGAGAACCGTGTTATTTTGCTTGAGATGGTCGGTGCCGGGGGGCGTCTCGATCGTGGCCGAGTACTCGTAGAAACCCGGCTCGCGGAGCTTGATCGGAACCGTGTAACGATTCTTGCCCGCCTGGAAGTCGACGTTCTGCTCCCAGATGACTTGCCCCTGCTCGCGGACGACGAGCCGGCCCGAGCCCGCCTGCAGACTGGAAAGCACGATCGCCGCATCGTAGTTCTCGCCGATCTTCACGAACCGCGGCAAATCGAGCCGTTCGAGCCAGACCTCGTGCGTGTAGTTGTACTCAATGGGCAGCACATCCACCGCGATGCCCCGCGCCTTGAGTTCATCCAAAATCCGCGAGAGGCTGCCTTCCGTCGCCGTTCCGTCGGAGATGAGCACGATGCGGCCCAGGTTTTCTTCGGGCAGCATGGCGCCGGCCAGCGAGAGGGCCTGCTCAATGTTGGTCGCGTCGCGGTCGACGCGGGAGTTGATCGAGACCGACGCCGAGTCGAAAGGAAATGATTGCCGCGGCGGCAACTCGGCGGCCGCGTTGCGTCCGAAGACAACGAGCCCCGCCTGGTCCTTTTCCGGCTTCTGGGTGACGGTATTGGCCAGAAACTGCAACGCCGCGTCGGTCGAGCCTTCGCCGATTGAGTCGGACAGATCGATGGCATAGATCACCGACAGCATGTCGCTCGTCCGCACGGCCCGCGGCTCGGCCATCGCGAAGGCGACGACGCCGACCAGCAGCATCCGCACGAGAAAGGCCATCATGGCCCGGCGCTTGGGCAGACCGCAGTAGCCGGCGATCGACATCCACCAGACCCAAACCGAGACGACCATAATGCCGAACATGCCGGGCCGCACGAACAGCACGTAGCCCATGCGGTCGAGCGTGACGCAGACGGCCGTGTAGACCGCCAGAAACGCGATGAGCGGCACCGCCTGACGGAACGTCAGCGGTCCCCGCGGTGGCGGGACGATCTGACGTATGAATCGCCGCAACCGCTTCATCGCAAAAGTTCCACCACGCGCCGATTGTCGGTGTCGGCCACGTAGATCGTGCCCTTGGAGTTCACATCGATGCCCCACGGCGTCGAAAACTCGCCCTCGCCGCGTCCCTGGGTGCCAAAACGCCCGAGCAGCTTCGATGTCTTCAAATCAAACCGCGAGACACGGGCCGTCAGGTATTCGATCACGAAGAGATCATTCTGCGGTCCGAGAGCCAGTGCGTAGGGAAAGCCCATCGTCACGCCCAATTCGGGCAGACCGATGATCGATTTGTACGTTCCCGTGTCGGTGAAGACTTGCACGCGGTTATTGAACGAGTCGGCAATATAGAGCAGGCCGTCATGCCACACGACGCCGCTGGCCCGTTGCAACTGTCCAGGCCCGCTGCCCGCCTTGCCGATTTGCAGCAGGAACTTGCCGTCGACCGAGAATTTCTGCACGCGGTCGTTTCCGCCGTACTCGCCGACGTAAAAATCTCCGTGCGGATCCTGCGTGACGCAGACGGGATAGTGGAATTGGCTCGGGCCCGTCCCCTGGCTGCCCAGCATGCCGACAACTTTGCCTGCCTGATCGAAAAACACGACGCGGCTATAGTGCGTGTCGGCGACGGCAATTCGACCGTCGGCAAAAAAGCACGCCCCCTCCGGATTGCCGATCCGCGCATCGGGCATGTTCCACTTCCGCAGAATCTCGCCCGACTCGCTGAAGATGATGATCCGCCCGCCTTTGTCGAGCACCAGCACTTCGTTGTGCGGGCCGCACGTCACGCTGCGGGGCGCGGGGATCAACGCCCCTTTGGGCGGCATCGACCAGTAATGGATCTCGCGAACTTTGAGAACCGGCTGGTCCTTCTCGACGCAGGCCGAGACCGACAAACAGAGCAAGAGCACGGCAATCACGCGCAGTGCGACGCGGAGTCCCTTTTTCAATCCGGGACCGGTCGGCCGATGATAAAACCGCCGGGACCGGGCGGTTGATTCCTGCATCAGCGTCACTTCGCCAAACGCCCCAGCAAAGCGCGCGTCTTCGACGACGTACGGTCCGTCGGGGGCCGCCCAAATCGCCACTTGTTCGGGCCGATAACAACGGTCCGCGTTGAGCAAGATTCCCAGCCAATCGGCCGCCTCCGCCTGCGTAAACCAATTGCCGGGGCCGAGCAGGGCCGCCTCGTCCGGCGAACGGGGCGCA
>CAYWOV010000449.1:0-4146 GCA_964459965.1 uncultured Planctomycetaceae bacterium
CGAGCCGGGGGCCTGTCCCCTTACGCCCTCCTCAGCTGTTCCCCCCGATCCCTCTGCCCTTTTCCCAGCCAACGATGAATCGTTGGGCTAATCTCTTTCCCCCGACGACTTGACGGCCTGGCTCGGCCGGCGAAAACACACTGGCGGCCCAAAAGCCGCCGCCAGTGCCACCCCGATCTCACCCGACTTGGACTTCGTGAGCTTTTCCGGCCGAAAAGAGGGTAACGGCGTAGAGCGGCACGCCGCGCCCTGACAACGTTCGTTCACTCCGCGAGCGCCGCGAGGAAGAAAACGCCGATGCCGATGATGATGGCGGCGGCCGCGAGCATTTTGCCCAGCTGCGCATAGCCCCAGAAGCGGGGACTGGCGCTCCAGAAGTAGTGCAAGTGCATGAAGACGGCAATCGACAGGTAGACGGTGCCCAGCGCCGTCGCGGGGAGTTCGTGATACTCGAAAAAGAAGTCCGTCCCATGCCGCGACGGCAGACTCGCGCGCCCGGTCACCAGGACGCTGACCGCATAAACGGCCACAATAGCCGCCAGGACCACGCCATACATCCATCGCCCGAACGGCCGCGCATCGGTCGTGTCGGCCCAATCGTCCGTCACGCCAAACAACCCGCGATAGGGTTTCATCTCCGCCTCCGTCAGAAAGCCTTGCTGACGAAAACGCAGAATCGGCCTCGACGGATCATTCCTCTCTCGAAGCAACACCCAGAGGCAGGCAAAAGGAAAAGCAACTCTTTTCTGAAAATGAGCTTGCGTCCTCTTTCCTGTTCTCGCACCTCGAGGAGACGCCGGTCGGGGGGATCCTCGTCGGGGTCGTCCTAAATCCCTGGATGGACGTGCTGTTCGTTCATCGCGTCAATTCGCGGCCGCCCTCAACATCGCGAACTGGCTGTCCGGTCTCACGGACTGATGTCAGCGAATGCCGTCTGTATTCGCGTGACCCCAACGGGTGATCGGCGCTGAACACGGCGGGCATCTGCTCGGGATCGATGTTCGGGCCTCACGTTTACCTATCGAATGAGACCCCAATAGAGCCCGCCCGAGTAGGGAATATCGAAAGAAGCGAGCTACGGAAACAGTCGAGCATACCGCTTCAAACGATCCGAGTTCGCAAGGCGTCGGAAGATATCCGGGAAGAGAGTGAGCGCGATCTGACACTCTTGTTCATCAACCTGTTTCAATCCTGATCGTGCGAGGCATGTGCCTCCACAGAAGCTGCGCCAGTCGCACTCCCGGCATGGAGAAAGAGCGCTGGTTGATCGGCTGCGGATTGTCTCGGCAACAGGACTCTCCAACGCTTCAGCAATCCCTTCCCGGTCCATCCGTCCCAGCGAGAGGGTGGGATCGCCAATGCAGTCGCACGATTGGATCGTTCCATCCACGCTGATGGAAACGAGATCTCGGGCCGCCCCGCACGCGTCTCGCAGGCACATGCTGCGCCGCTCGGTCGTCAGCACGTTTCGGACATAGCGAAGGACCGGCATCACGGCCATCTCGTCGAAATCGCCGCCTTCGACGGCGTCGAACAGGGCGAGGTACGAGCGAATGATTGCATCCGTCGGCGGGGTGAATTGAGCGGAGGCGTCCGTGGCGCGGCCGAGCGGCTGAAAGAGAGTCGTCTCCCAACCCTTGATGCCGAGGTCGCGGAAGTATTTTGCCGTTTCGAGCAGTCGATTTGCATTCGTGCGCGTGACTGTCGTCAGCACGCCGACCGCGGCCAGAAGTCGAGGCTCCGACCGCAGGGCCGTTTCGATTTCGGCAAAATGTCCGCGCCCGGCGTGATCGACACGGTGCCGATCGTTGATCGCGGGGGGACCGTCCAGGGAAACGCCGATCGAAAATTCGTTCTCGAGCAGGAAATTGACGGTCTCCGGCGAGAAATGTCGGCCATTGGTCTGGACCGTGAACGTCACGGCGCGGCCGGCCGTGCGAGCGGCGTCTTGCGCAAAGGGCACGAGCGAGCGGATCTGATCCATGGCCATCAGCGGCTCGCCGCCGTGGAAGATGATCCGCAGCGACGGGCCCGAGCGGTCCAAGGAGTCGACAATCGCCCGGCGGGCGACCTCCTCCGACAGGCGCCGGGAATAGGTCGGGGCATGAAAGTCGTAGCAGTAGCGGCAGGCCAGGTCGCAGTAGCCCACCAATTTCAGGATCAGGGTGTTGAGCGCACCCTGGGAGCCGGAGCAGCCTCCCTGGCAGCCTGCCGCCGGCGCCTGCTCCTTGATCAGACCGCAGCGGCGTAACTGTTCGAAGAGGGGCGAGCGATCAAGATCGGCCACGTCGATCAAGTCGCCGGATTCGAGTGCGGCCAGAAAGCCGCGAACGGTCTCGACCGAATCGGGACGGACCATCATCCAGCACCCGCTCTGGGGATGGATCAAGAGCACGCAGTCGTCGGTCACAGGGCGCTCATGAATCGGGCGCGCGACCTGCCATCGACGGGGCGTGCCGAGGACCGGCAGTGGGACAAATGTCTTCGTGGCCGTGGCTCTCGACGCTTAAAAGATCTTGTCCCAACCGCCCGGGGGGACCGTCGTTGCCGAGCACACGACGTTGCTGGCGGCCACGATTTGCACCTCCTTGATGTGATAATTCGTAGCCGCCGTCCCAATCGCCGCCCCGACTCTTTCGAGCACTTCGCTGGGAAGTTGGGCGATCGCGTCGGGGACGATCACGGTGATATTTTGCTGAGGCGTCGAGGTTTTTTTTGCTGCCTTTTTCTTAGCCATCGCAAGCCCTTTCAAAGTTGTTGAAACTCTTGGGAGATGAAGCTGTGATCGCCAGAATCGCAGCGAGTGGTGCGACCACTTGTATCTGACAGGCGAGATTGCCGATTCTCGGCCGCGAAACTCGCCGTTGAGTCTGCAAATTAGCGTTGGACGGTGTACTAGTGGGCGGCGGCCGCTGCTGCGAGCAAACTTTTGGCCTCTTGGTCAATTCCGATCAACTCGTCGGCTGTGATGTGCTCCTTTTGCTTCCAGGCCTCTGCCTTCTTGTAGAATTCCTCGGCTTTCGACTTCTCTCCGAGGCCCCAGAAGGCAATGGCCGCAAAATACCAGTCGAAACCGTCGCCACCGTTGCGAAGCATCATCGATTTATCGAGCGCATCGATGGCCGCGCGCCAGTGCTTCGCGCGACAGTGCGCCGCGCCCAGTGTGTTCCAGTAATTCGCATCCCGGGGCTCGATTTCGACGGCCTTGCCCGCCAGAACGATCGCACGCTCCACATCGCGGGGCTTGGAATCGTGAAGGTTGGCGAGCCTCCATGCGAGGCGGTTATACGGACCGGGGTTCAAGGGATCGACGGCCGTCGCGCGCTCCTGCCATTCGAGCTCCTGGGCGAGGTCGTTCATCATACCGTAAAAACTGGCGCACTTGCTGCAAAATTGCGAAAGCTCGCGTTTGTACTGGGCGTTTTCCGGATGCTGCTCAACCAGCCGCTTCGAGATCTCGATCGACTTGCCGATCGAATGGAAGACGTCCTTGTCGCCGATCCGCAGCTGCGTTTCGGCCATGTAGTAGTAGAAGCCGGCGAGGTCGCGTTGAAATCCGACAATGTCGGGGTGCTTCTGAGCGAGACGCTCCCAAATCGCGAGACAGCGGCGGAGCCCTTCGCGGCGGCGCTGGGGGTTCGGCGGGACGCTGACCTTGCGGTCCGCATAGTGAGGGAAGCGAAACAGACCGACCGCCAGCGGCTCGAGGTCCGTCCGTCCGGGATCTCGGGCCAGCAGATCCTCGAGGACCGCCAGCCCCTGCTCCAGTTCCGTCTGGGCCAGGTCGGGCTCCCCGTTGCTGAGGTGTAGCTGCCAAAGACGAATGTGGGTCGCCCCAACCTCCGCCGCCAGAGGGGAACTGTTGCGGTTTTGCGCAAGGAATTCCTGGTAATAATTCATCGCGGTCGAGACCAGGTCGCGACGCAGCGGCTGCGATCCGGGCTCGTCGAGCAGGCGGTTGTCGCTCATCGCCACGAATTCCTCGACCGCGCGTCGCGCGGCCTGCAGATTGCGCTCGGCTTCGATGCGGGCGACCCGTTCGCGATCGCCGGCCTCCCGTTCGCGATCGCGCGCTGCGGCAATCCGAAAGAAGGCCGCCGTCGAGCCAAAGGCTATCAATACGAGCAGGAAAAGCGCCGCCCCGGT
>CAYWOV010000450.1:0-4122 GCA_964459965.1 uncultured Planctomycetaceae bacterium
AGAAAGCGGCGTTTCTTCAAGAGATGGCGAATGATCCCAACTTCGATCCAAAACTGCATACTGTCATGCTTGAGCAATACTCGAAGGATCCGGATGCGGATGTGGCGGCGGCCGCTAAGGCATTACTCGATAAGACCAAATAGGGGACTCAAAGCTGCCTCGGTGTCGTGTCCCTAAAGCAGCGGATGCCTTGCTTCCTGAGTCACTTGCGAAATGCAGTTTGAGAGGCCCGACGGGGGGGATCGCGTCCGGGTTGCTCGCCAATGACCCAACTGGAGTCGTTCCTTCCCGGGGGTCGGGTTATCTAGTTATGAAATGGTTTCGAACGGGAAAGGCGCGCGCAATACTGGTCGCGTGCTTTGTCTTGGTTGTGGTTTGCGGCTCGGCACCCTATTTTCTTCATCGCTGGTCACGAGAGGCGCCTGCCGAGCCGTTTTTCTCCGGGGTCGGCCCGTACAGCCGCAAAATCACGACTCAATCCCCGGCCGCACAGAAGTACTTTGACCAGGGGCTGATTTTTTTATACGGCTTCAATTATGACGCGGCCGGTGCGTCATTCGAGGCGGCTGCTGCCTGCGACCAGACCTGTGCGATGGCCTATTGGGGAATCGCCATGGCCAACGGCGGCCAGGTTGATGATTCGGACGCGATCGCACGTCGCGCGGCCGAAGCGTGGAAAGCGTCCCGAAAGGCGCTCGAGCTGGCGGAAAGCGCTTCGCCGGTCGAACAAGCATTGATCAAAGCGGCGTGTCAACGGTTCGACGTGTCCCCGACCTCAAATCGCAAGGCACACGACCAGGCCTATGCGTCCGCCATGCGCCGCGCCTGGCGAGCATTTCCCGACGATCCCGACGTTGGCACCCTAACTGCCAAGGCCATTTCGAGTGCGACAGCCTTGGACGTCTGCATTGCTCCCGGACAACCGCTGCCTCCTTCGAGCGAGGTTGTCCAGTCGTTGGAGAAGGTCCTCGCGCAGCATCCGGATCATCCGTACGCGATGCATCTGATCATTCACGCGCTTGAGGCATCGGACCAATTCGAGCGGGCCAAAGGGGCCGCCGATCGCCTCCGAGATTTTGCGCCCGGGCTGTCGCACCTCACGCACATGCCCACGCACATCGATATTCGTCGCGGCGACTGGCAGGCGGCCGCCATCGCCAGCGAAAAGGCGATCGCCGCCGACAATGCCTATGAGAAGTCGGTCAGCGATCCGGGTTTTTATCGCAGCATGGTGCTGCACAACTATCATATGCTCGCCTATGTCGTTGCGATGCAAGGACGAAGCGAAAAGGCGATCCAAGTCGCGCAAGAGTTGCTGGGGAAAATTCCGCACGACTATTTGGAACGCGACGTGGAGCGCGTCGACTGCTACTACGCGCTCCGCTATCAGCTCCTTGTTCGTTTCGGGCGGTGGCCGGACATACTGGCCGAACCGGCGCCGCAGAACGACCTGCCCATCGCGACGGCCATGTGGCACGTCGCGCGATCGACGGCGTTTGCCGCAACAGGCGAGATCGCCGAAGCGAAATTCGAGCAAACATCGTTCTATTCCGTCGTGCAGACGTTTTACCCGGATGCGCGCTTTCGCAAAATCAACGGCCAGAATATGTTCAGAGTCATCGCCTTTGGGTTGGCCGGCGAAATTCTTTCTCGCGAAGGAAAGGTCGCCGAGGCGATTGAGCAGTTGCGCGAAGCCGTCCGCGGCGAGGACAGTCTGCCCTATATGGAGCCGCCAGATTTAGTGCAGCCCATGCGGCACGTACTGGGTGCAACGCTGATGGAAGCAGGACGCTATGCGGAGGCGGAGACAGTCTATCGCGAGGATTTGGTCCGCCATCCGCAAAACGGCTGGTCTCTCTTCGGCCTCTTCCAAAGTTTACGGAAGCAGAAGCGGAATGCCGAAGCGACGGAAGTCGAAGCCCGTTTCAAAGAAGCCTGGAAGCATGCCGACATCAAGCTGACCGCGTCGTGTCTCGGCTTGGAGGCCAAGATTCCAAATAGCACCAAACAGGGCCCTAACGCCCTATGAGCGCGACGCGGCTGTGCGCCGTTCCGTGCCGCTGGTCTAATGGGTCGGGCGACTGACTGAATCGGGCGAGTTCATTCAACGGAGACGGCAATGCGGGCGTTCAAAAAAATGTTTGCGATGACGCTGATTTGTGTCGCAAGTGCCTTTGCGGTGGTGGGGACGTCGCGGGCCGAGACCGTTTTGTGTAACGGTGAAGTCGTCAAGATTGAGCACGCGCTGAAAGACCCCAGCGATTTATGGGTCAATGCGGCCGACCTGAAGCGCGTCGACGGGCTGGCGTTGAAGCCGCCGGGAGTCGTCTGCCTGGACGATTTGTGCGTTTCGCTAAATCAGAAGGGCGACGGAGATCTGCTGCGGACGCGGGACGGAAAGGATTGGATCAATCTCACCGGGCTCGCACGAAAACTCAAGCAGCCTTACGCCGT
This sequence comes from uncultured Planctomycetaceae bacterium, assembly GCA_964459965.1. Classification (GTDB taxonomy): domain Bacteria; phylum Planctomycetota; class Planctomycetia; order Planctomycetales; family Planctomycetaceae; genus DASPSM01. The sequence goes on from CAYWOV010000450.1 coordinate 2,455, forward strand.
TGATCGCGAGACGGGCACATGGAGTCTTGGACCGATTCCAGCAACGCGCACCCCGTTTCTCAAATCTGCCGTCGCGCCGAATTTTGAGCTGCCCGATCGCAAAGGCAAGATCATTCGCCTCTCCGACTATCGCGGAAAGAAAGTGTTGCTGGTGACTTGGGCCTCTTGGTGTGGCTGCCGCTTGGACGTGCCCAAGTGGGAACCCGTCTACCAGAAACTCAAAGACCAAGGTTTCGAGATCATTTCCGTCGCGGAAGACACGGGGGGCGAGGCGGCCGCCGGGCTTCTGTTCGACGCCGGCCATGTCAGCTACGTAACAATTATCGATCCCGATCACAAGATCAGCGCGCTGTTCAATTTTGTGAACGTCCCCTCCGCCGCCTGGATCGACGAAAGCGGCCGGATTGTGCGCCTCAATGAGGGGACCTACGCGGCCAAGCACAAACTCGGCTTGTTCGAGTTCGGCACCAACGATTATGTGCCCGCCCTCGAGGACTGGGTCAAAAATGGCGCGAAGAGCAAATATTCCTGGTCGCCGGACAAGGTTGCCGAACGCATTCGCCCACTCACATCGGACGAAGGTCGGGCCGAGGCCCTCTTTACGCTCGGCGTGCATTTCTACAAACAGCAAAACGTGGCGAAAGCTAACCGCTATTGGGACGAAGCCGAAGCGCTCTATCCGGATTGTTGGAACATTCACCGGCAAGACTGGGCCATCACGGACAAAAAGGCGCAATTGAGCAATTGGTTGCTGAAGTATCGGGGTTCGAAAAAGCCGTACTATGCACCGCTCAATCTGGAAAAATGAGCGGGTCGATTCCTCGCTGCACCCAATAGGTGGCAATTTGGCTGCTTTAAGCAACTTGAGCGCGGAATCGCGCTTGCAAGACGGCAGCAACTGCGGGGTTTGTCGTTGTACGCATTCTGCGAAACAACAACTCGCCCCCGCAGGATTCGCTCAATGGATCTCTTAGACCGTTTCTTGAAACACGATGCCTGGACGACGCGCCAGTTGCTGTTGCTCTGTCATGGATTGACCGACGAGCAGCTGGATCGGGACTTCGATATAGGGCACAGAACGGTGCGGGCCGAGCTGCGGCACGTCATCCGCAACGTCGAGGTGTGGTCGGACCTGATGGCCGGCCGTTCGGTGCGGCAGGATCCGGGACCGGCCGGAACGTCGATCGCCGCTTTGACGGAGCGGCTCGAACGGGCGGCGGCGGACTTGGCAACAGTCGCCCAAGCCGTCGCCGAGCGCGGCGGCTGGGACGAGAAGTGGCTCGACACGCTCGACAAACCGCCAAAGGAAAAAACGTACGGCGGCGCGATCGCTCATGTCATCACGCACAGCATGCACCATCGCGCCCAGCTGCTGTACTTGCTCCGCCGGATCGGCATCAAAGACCTGCCCGAAGGGGACGTGCTCAGTTGGGAGCGACAAGCCGGCAAAGCGACCGAATGATTTCTAGCGTCGGCCGTCCCGTCGACACCTGAGGGCAGTTCCGCAGGCGATTGAGAAATTCACTCTCGTTCAAATTGCCGTTTCACGTCCTCGCAATCAGCCACGACAGCCGACCGAGCGAGCGGCCATAAATGAGCAAGCCGACCGCGACCAACGGGCTGCCCAATGTGAATATCCAGAAGGGCGCAAACTTCGCGCCCAGGGCA
>CAYWOV010000451.1:0-934 GCA_964459965.1 uncultured Planctomycetaceae bacterium
TCCGCAGCACGGAATAGAGCAGCAAGCTATGCGGAAGGATAAAAGGCAGATGCAGCGATCCATAGAGCACGATCGGATAGCGGGCCGCCGAAAGCATGCCCCAGCCCACCAGCGGCAGGATGAACATCAATCCGTACATGACGAATTCCGACGCTTTGGCCACCCGGCGTTCCAGGTGGGACATTGTGGGCGGAAAAGGCGGCAGCGAACTCAGTTGCCGATTGATGAAGCGCACAACAACCAAGACCAGAATGGCAATCCCCAACGGGCGATGGATCGATACGAGCGTGTGGTAGCTTCCCAGAGAGACCACCATGGCCACGCCGATGCAGAGCATGGTCAAGATCATCGCGGCCATCGTCCAGTGCAGCACCCGTGCGAGGGCATTGAATTGGCGGCTTTGAGGGGGAATGATCAGTCTCCTTTTGGCAGGTCGGTCGGCAGGATCGCGCTTTGCTGCTTGACCTCGCCGGCCCGCCTTCTGAACGACTGCGAGTAGACCGCCGAACGCGCGCTCAGCAACGGATCGTCCGAGGGCTCGATGCCCGCTGGCAGCACCAACGGATCGAAGTTGATCGCGGTTGCGGGACTCGTCTCTTCTGCCTCCACCCTATTCAGTGTCAATGTTCCCACATCGACCTGCTCCCGCCCGGCTGGCCAAGGGAGGGAAGCGTCGTTCGTGGGATCGTCCGCATGGCCCACGATCACGATGAGATGCCACTGGACCGGCAGTGAATGCATTTCCGTGATCAGCGTGCGGAACAGGTCGTTTTTATCCTCTTGAGCTGCGGCCGTTCTTACTGGCGCGAACGGTCTTAGCGGCGTCAGGAGCCAGCGAACTGGGACTGACTTTCCCTCCGCATTGACGAAGCGAAACGCATTCAGACCGTGGAATGTGCTGTTGTTAAAGTCGGAGCTGAATTGTTCCGCCTTG
>CAYWOV010000451.1:944-2866 GCA_964459965.1 uncultured Planctomycetaceae bacterium
GGCGGTCGTGATCGACAGCGTGCGTCACCATCACGAGCGCCCGGACGGTCTCGGGGTGACGATCCAAAAAGGCCTTCAATTTCGCGGGATCGGGCTGGCCCGTGGCAGGATCGGGGATCGATGCGAGCAATCGTTCGTGGAAGGCTTCGGGAGTGCGGACCGGAAAGACGGGCAGGTTGACCATCGCGGTCCGCCACAATTCGCCGTTCGGCAGCGAAAATTCAAGCCCCAAGCCGCGAACGGTGTCCGGCTTATCGGCAACATAGGGCTGCCCCCCCGACAATGAAAAGCGGCCGATGACGGGCACCTGCCCCGCTCGAAAGACAGAAGCCTTCGAGAGACGGGCCCCGTTTCCGTTGCTCTCGAAAAAGCCGGAAACGCCGACTCCCTTCGCATGATTGCGGCGAAAGCCCGGGTGAATTCCATCCACCTGCTCGAATGTGTCGACGAACCGCGCAGGAGTGAGCTCGTGCGGAGTCAGCCATCCACCGAAGTAGGCGAACGACACGACGACCGCCGCCAGGATGACGCCAATCAGCGCGAGTCTCGCCAGCTTGCTACCCGTGCCCAGGCGCGGCCCCTCGGCAATCGACGGCGGCGTGGGTTCGTGCGTCATGCATTCAATTCCAGATCAAGTTTTGCCCCGGTATCACGACCAGCTTAAAGCGAGTGCCCTTGGCACGCCAACCCACGTCGCAGATTGGGCCAAAGGGCGTCCATTGTTCGAGATTCGGGCGACGGCCCCACATCGGCGCGAAGAATTGGAATTGGCTATTCGCGTCGTTATTCTGTTGTTGCGCGAAGATGGAGCGGTCGATTGGGTGAGACGAATCGTTCGGCCGCGAGTTGCATGGCTCGAGAGACCGTGGACATTCAAACCTTGCGATCAAGCACCCACAAACGCGATCTGCCGACGCAGGTGGGTGTTTGCCTTGGTTTCGCAGTTCTCGTTCCGCTCTGTCTGTTGGCCGCGCCATCTCCTGCCCGATCACAGGGTTACCCGCCCGAAATCGCGGCGGCCAAGATGACGATTGCGGACGGGTTTGCCGTCGACCTAATGGCCGCTGAACCTTTTGTCCGCCAGCCCGTCTGCATTGAGTTCGACGACCGGGGCCGTTTGTGGGTCGTGCAATATCTGCAGTACCCTAACCCGGCCGGTTTGAAGCGGGTGAAGGTCGACCGCTACTCGCGGACCGTCTACGACCGGGTCCCCGAGCCGCCGCCGCGAGGTCCAAAAGGGGCCGACCGCATCACCATTCTCGAGGACACCGATGGCGACGGACGCATCGACCGATCAAAGGATTTCGTATCGGGATTGAACCTGACGACGGGCATCGCCTTTGGTTACGGCGGCGTCTTCGTCCTCAATGTTCCTTATCTCCTCTTCTATCCCGACCGCAATCACGACGACATTCCCGATGGCGATCCCGAAGTGCTCCTCTCGGGTTTCGGAATGGAAGACACCAGCTCGCTCGCCAATTCGCTCACTTGGGGCCCTGACGGTTGGCTGTACGGCGCGCAGGGGACCAACATCACGGCCCACATTCGCGGGATCGACTTTGAGCAAGGCGTGTGGCGGTATCACCCGCTGACACACGAGTTCGAACTCTTCTGCGAAGGGGGCGGCAACTCCTGGGGGCTCGATTTCGACGAAACGGGCAATCTGTTCTACAGCACCAACTACGGCGGTTACGTGATGGCGCACGGGCTTCAGGGGGCCTATTACACGAAACAGTTCCAAAAACACGGCGATTTGCATAATCCATTCGCGTTCGGCTTTTTCGACCATGTGCCGCATACGAACTTTCAGGGTGGTCACGTCACGGTTGGCGGAACTGTCTATCAGGAAAGTCTGTTCCCCGCGGAATTTCGCGGTAAATACATCGCGGCCGATCTGCTGGGCCACGGCGTCAACTGGCACA
>CAYWOV010000451.1:2966-4120 GCA_964459965.1 uncultured Planctomycetaceae bacterium
CGACTCACCGACGAGCTTTTGAGCCACCCGGCCGAAGCGATCCGCGCGTGGACGATCCGCTTTCTTGGTGATCAGCGTAACGTCACGGCGGCGCAGGAAGAGCGGCTGCAACGCATCGGCGGCTCCGATTCGAGTCCGGTTGTGCTTGCTCAGCTGGCGTGTTCCGCCAAGCGGCTACCCGCTCTTTGCGGTTTGCGAATCGCGGCCCGCATCGCCGAGAACTCCGTCAGCGCGAAGGATCGTTACATCCCCTTACTTGTTTGGTGGGCCGTCGAGAGCCACGCGACGACCGATCGCGCTTTCGCCGTGCGGCTATTCGCATCGAAAAACGCATGGCAAACTCCGCTGGTTCGAGACGTCATTATCGGCCGTCTCTTGAAACGGTATGCGGCCGAAGGATCGTCGGCGGGATTTGCCGTAGCGGCGGAGATTTTTCAGTCGGCGCCCTGCAAGGCCGAAGGGCTCCATCTGCTGGCCGATCTTGACGACGGACTTCAGATGATCGGAATGCGACCTGCCAAAGAGCTGCCGCTCGGAAGCAGTTTCGCGCAGTTTGCCGCCGCCCCTCCGGGTTCCACGCGTGTACGCAGCAAATTGCCGAGTGTCCCCCGAGAGCTGCGGCCGATCCTTGAGGAGATCTGGAATGGCCGTGTTGCCGACCCACTCGTCTTGCGAGTCGCCTGCCGGATGGGGAGCCGCGACGCGTACCGGCGAGTGATTCGGCTCGTTGCCGATGACACTTTGGCCCGTCAGACACGGATCGAGCTACTGCGCGTGTTGGACGAAATGGGAGAAGTCGACTGCGTCCCGACGTTGTTGGCGATTTTGAGCGATTCGCAAAATGATGCCGTCCGAGCCGCCGCGCTGACCACCTTGAGCCGCTTCGATCAGCCGCAAATCGCACAGACTGTCCTCTCGGCATATCCGAAGATGAGTGCTCCGCTGCGTTCGGAAGCAAGGACTCTGTTGTTCGGCCGCCCGGATTGGACGCGATCGCTTTTGGACCGCATTGACCGCGGCGAGATCGCAGCGGCCGACGTCCAAACCGAAGAGTTGCGTCGCGTTGCGTACTACAGCGATTCCGCTCTCGACGCGCGCGTCCGCAAGCGCTGGGGCAACATTCGAGCCGGCACTCCCGAGGAAAAGCTGGCTGA
>CAYWOV010000452.1:0-4108 GCA_964459965.1 uncultured Planctomycetaceae bacterium
GTCCGGCCGACTTACGCAGCGCACGGTCCTGCGTATCTGGATCCGAAAGACGCCGGCCCGGATTTTCTCGTCCAGGGCGAATTCACCGGGCTAATCGGTGACAAAGCCAAGGTGGGCGCGCAGGTCGTTGCGCTGGGCGACGGAAAGTTCGACGCCGTGCTCTACACCCAGGGATTGCCCGGTGCCGGCTGGGACGGAAAGTCGATCGTGCGCCTCTCCGGCAAGACAGAAGAGGGAGTCGCCCATTTCAGAGGTAAGAATTTTCACGGAACGATCAGAGAGGGTCTTTTTTCCGGGTCGGCGGAGAACGACGTCCGCTTTGAGTTGAAAAAAGTCGAACGCCAATCGCCGACCCTCGGGGCGGGTCCGCCGCCCGGTGCAATTGTGCTTTTCGACGGGACGACCACAGACGCCTGGTCGGTTGGCAAATTCGAGGAGGGGCACGTTTTGGGCGTCCCCGCGATTACGAAGCACAAATTCGAGAATTTTCTGCTGCACATCGAATTCCGCACGCCGTTCATGCCGCTGTCTCGCGGACAAGGGCGCGGCAACAGCGGCGTTTATCTCGAGGACCAGTACGAAGTTCAAGTACTCGATTCGTTCGGCCTCGAGGGCTTGGACAACGAGTGCGGCGGAATCTATAAGCAGGCTAAGCCTCTCGTGAATATGTGCCTGCCCCCTCTCTCGTGGCAGACCTACGACATCGAGTTTCGGGCCGCCCGCTTTGCGCCCGACGAAAAGACCAAGCGGCAGAACGCGGTCGTCACCATTCGGCACAACGGGGTGCCAATCCACTACGACCTGGAATTAACGCATGCGACGCCGGGTGGCCACCGCGCCGACGAACATCCCGGGCCCATTTTCCTGCAAAACCATGGCAACCCCGTCCGTTTCAAGAACATTTGGATCGTGCCGCGCCCTTAAAGAAGTCTTCAAGCATTTGTTTGGCAGCCCATGAGCTCTGTTTTGTCGTCCTAAATCGTTTTGGAAGCGTCCGTTCGCATGCATTCAACCAATATGAATACCGCGCAGTTGCGAGCCCGCATCGGAGAGCTTCCGCGTTATCCGCTCGCTCATCGGCCCACGCCTTTGGAAAAGCTGGGCCGGTTTTCCGAGGCGCTCGGCGGTCCCGACATTTACATCAAGCGCGACGATTGCACGGGGTTGCTTTTCGGTGGCAACAAGGCGCGGCACAACGAATTCGTGCTTGCCGAGGCACGGCGGCAAGGAGCGGACCTGTTTGTTTGGGGCGGCGGGGTGCAGAGCAACAACTGTCGCCAGACTGCCGCCGCGTGCGCCAAAGCCGGCATCGACTGCCACCTCGTCCTTACCCGCGGAAAAGCGGACGACGGACCGATACCTCTGCAGGGAAATCTACTGCTCGATCACCTGGTCGGCGCCAGCTATGAATTTGTCGACGTCGCATTCGGTGAAGCGCTCGAAAAGAAAATTGCCGAGGTTGCCGCCAGCTTCGAGGCACAGGGCCGAAAAGTTTTCCGCTGGAACCGCCACGTCGTCACGCCGCTGGCCGCCGTCAGCTATGTCGAATGTCTCGCCGAGATTATCGAACAGACGCATGCGCTGGGCTTTGTCCCCGACGCGGTTTACGTGTCCTCGGCCGGCTCGACTGGTGCGGGGCTGACGCTTGGTGCGCGGGCACTCGGCTGTGCGTTTCCCGTTAGGAACGTCGCCTATGTCCACTGGGAATGGGACACACCGACGGACATGGCCGAGATTGCCAACAAGACGGCCGCCATGCTCGGATTGTCGATACGGCTCTCGGCCGGGGACATCGATGTGACGTTTGACCACATCGCGCCCGGATACGGCGTGCTGTCGACCGAGTGCGTCGAGGCGATTTCGCTTTTGGCCCGCACGGAAGCGGTGATTCTCGATCCGGTGTACACGGGCAAGGCGATGGCCGCCCTCATGAGCGACATTCGCGCGGGCAAGCTGTCTCCCGAGGCGCGAGTTGTTTTCGTTCATACGGGCGGTTCGCCGGCGCTCTTTGCCTACGGGGAGGAGTTCGCCGACCTTCCGTCCGCCATTCCACCGGCAGCTTCTGCCGGTCTTTAAGCGCGACAGGCGTTAGACGCCCAATCGAACGCAACTTTGGCCTCGGCGGTCTTGTCGAGGCGCAAATCGAGGTTTAATCTCCGCTCCTCACCTCCCTTCTCTTCCTCGTTCCAATCCGAAGCGTCAATCGGCCCTTTGCAGCGCGCCGGCCGCGCGGACTGCGTTTATTCTGCGAGGCTCCCGGTTACAGGAGAGACAGTCATGGCAGCGACCCGATTCGGAGTGCTTGTTGTGCTCGCAGCCGTTCTGATTGGTACCGGGATGGTTTCGCGCGAAAGGGCCGTCGCTCAGGATTTCCACGTCGATACCATGGTGGAAGCCGTCACCCCGCGCGAAACGCAGGAATTATCCCGCAGCGTCACGCTGTTTCACGCCGGCAAAACCTACGACTACATTCAGGATATGGCCGAGCTAGTGGTCTTCGACCCGGCTCACGATCGATTCACCTTGCTCAACACGAAACAGAACCGCGCGACCCAGGTGCACATTGATGAAATCACTCGCATGTTGCAAATCGGGCGTCAAGCGCTGGCCGATCACGTGAAGACGCTCCGCGCCTCCGGCAAGCCCGAGGCACAGCCGATGGTCGACGCGCTGCTGTTCCAGTTCCATCCGCAGTTCGAGGAAAAGATCGTGCAGACCGACCGCGGGCCGGTGATCGATCTCAAGAGCAATTTCTTTCATTACCAGGTGCTGGGCGCCGCGCCTCCGACACCGCAGCACGGCGAGGCTTATTTGAACTACGCCGACTGGATCATTCGTTTGAATTACGTGCTAAACCCGGGAAAGACGCTTCCCGAGCAGCGGATCAAGCTGGATGCGGCGCTGCGGCAGGCGCAGCTGATTCCCGTCGAAGTCACTTTCGGAGACCCGAACGCGGTCCAAGTGCGAGCCAAGCACCGCATCTTTTGGGATCTCAGCGAGAGGGATCGCGAATTGATTCGCCAATGGGACGGTTTCTTGGTACGCCGCGACCTGAAAAGGGTTAGCTTCCAGGACTATCAGCGTTCGCTCTTAATGAGCGTGGCCAAGCGGAAATAGCGACCCGTACGCAGAAACGCGTTTCGGGCGCTATTCGTCCCGCCTCCGCGTTGCGGCTTCCATCAAGGCTTGCTCAGTAAACTGGCCGCGGTCGAAGCTGCCGGTTAATCGTCCCTCGCACAGAACGAGAATGCGGTCGCAAAGTGCGATGAGTTCCGGCAGCTCGCTTGAGGTCACGAGAATGCCGAGCCCCTCTCGGCACAATCGGTCGATCACACGATAGAGTTCGGCCTTTGCGCCCACATCCACGCCCCGGGTTGGATCGTCCAAGAGCAGCACCTTGGGTCGCGTGCGCAGCCACCGGGCAATGATCGACTTCTGCTGATTCCCTCCGCTCAGGCCGGTGATCGGCGTTTCTCCGCCCGGTGTCTTGATAGCGAGGAGCGCGATCGATTCGCGGGCCGCACGCCGTTCGGCTCGCCCGCCGACCACGCCGGCGGTGGCCGTCTCCTGGAGCATGCAGATGGTGATGTTCTCGCGCACATTCATTTGCGGAAATAGGCCCAATCGCTTGCGATCCTCTGTCACGAGCGCCATGCCGGCACGTTTGGCGTCGGCTGGTGATGCGAAATGAACTTCGCGACCTTCGAGCACCATTCGACCAGTCGGTCGTTCCGGGGACGTGCCGAACAGGCACTCCAAGAGCTCGGTTCGTCCGGCTCCCATCAGGCCCGCCACACCGAGCACCTCGCCGCGGCGAAGTGAGAAGTTGATGTCGCGTAGCCGCCAGGCTCGAGCGTGGCCGGTCCACGGCAGGGAAAGGCCGGAGACTTCAAGAACGACGTCGCCGGGGGTACGGTTTTCGGACAATTTGACGTTCTCGATCTCGCGCCCGACCATCAGATGCGTGATTTCTCGCGGGTTCGTCGCGGTTCGGTCCAATGTCTTCACAAGCCGCCCGTCCCGCAGAACGGTGATTCGATCGGACCGGCGAAAAACCTCATCCAGTTTGTGCGAGATATACAGGATGGTGACGCCGCGAGCCAAGAGT
>CAYWOV010000453.1:0-4104 GCA_964459965.1 uncultured Planctomycetaceae bacterium
CGCCCACCGTCCGCAAGGACAGGGAAAGTGCAACAGAAAGTAAACCGCCTCGAGGTCGTGGCTGATTCGTCGGCCACAGCCTCGCGGTAAGGGTGAAACGGTGCGGTAAGAGCGCACCAGCGGACCGGGTGACCGGTCTGTTCGGCAAACCCCACCTGGAGCAAGACCACGCAGGGAGAAGCACGGGCAACCGTCGCGAGCTTGTCCGGCTCGCAAACCCTCCCGGGTAGGTCGCTTGAGGCGGCGGGCAACCGCCGTCCTAGAGAAATGGCCGCTCTCGACAGAACCCGGCTTATCGGCCCGCTTCGGTCTTTTCCTATCCACATTTACGTGCTATGACCCGCCGTGAAAATGGCCAGGAACTGGGGGTAAGGGGCCAGGGGCGAAGGATGAGCAAGACGGTACGCGGCCGACGCGTGTCGCCCGATTCGTCCCACGCCCCTTGCCCCATGCCCCTCTTCCCTTCTTTGACCGCGTTTCTAGCGCGAGTTCGCAGCGCATTGGTCGCGGCGCCATTTTTGATGGTGATCGCTGCGCTCGGCTGCCACTCCAGCTCGGAATCGACGCGACAAACACGCGCGGAATCGATTTCGCCGGCGAAGGGAGACGATACGACGCTTTTGGCTTCAGGGACCGGCGGATCAAGCGCCGGCGCCATCACCAAATCCAGCGACGCCAGTGGGCCGGCAAGCGGAACTCCCCAGTCGGCGGGACAAACGGGCGCATCGACATCTGTCGGCTCGCGCTGGTCGAATTTTTTTGGACGTAAACCGTCTTCCGATGGTCTTGTCTTACCTCGGAACGATCAGGACGCTGAAAACGGGGCTCCCGACAAGACAGCCGCGAACGAGTTTTGACGGTCGACCCGGGCAGGGCGAGAACTCCATGCTGCGTGCTGGCGAACCGGTTTTCAGGCAACTATAATGACTGTTTGCGTTAAATTTCCTCGGGTGCAGGTACAGCCGCGAAGGTGACGATTCGTACCGCTCGGTGAACGGCCGGGGCCTTCGTCGTTGACGCTGGTGGGGCTCGAACTAGAATCTGGACTCGTTCATTGCCTTCCGCTGCCGTCGGAAGCGTGCGGTTTTAGAACGTTTGCCAGTGAGGAGTGCTCGTCGGTGCAAGTTGCCATCACGTGCCGCCATGGGTCGATTCCCGAGGATGTCCGCGAAGCGATTTCTCGCAAATGCGAGAAGTTGTTGACTTACTTCGAGCGTGTCACGGCCATTGGCGTCACCGTGATTTTTGAACACGAGCGCATGAAGGGGAGGATTCGCGTCGAAATCCTGCTCGATGCCGAGCACAAGCACAATTTCGTCGCGATGGACGAAGGAGATGACGTCCCCTCGACGTTTGATCGCGCCTTGGGCAAGATGGAGCAGCAGCTCAAAAAGTACAAGGACAAGATCCAAGACCATCGCCGCGGCGCGCGGGTGAATGACATTGTCGAGGAGAATAAACCGCAGGCGGAATCAGAATAAACCGGGCGGCCGCCCCCCCAACACAAGTCCGAAGGCGCGTCGGGTCCGATGAGTAAAATCGGGCCGGCATCATCCAGGCCTGAGGGGAGTTTGAGTTCGGCCGGGCGAGGCATTCGCTGAGAGAGCCTGGATTTGCGGCCGGTTTCGCCCCCTTTCACATGGGGTCCGAAACGACTGGCCGGCCTTTTTCGGGACATTTTCTTTCCACGGTTCGCCGGTCGATCTGTTCTTGCCCTGTTTCCCCTTCGCGCGCCATGATAAGGCACAAAAGGAGCATTTAATGAAGATGACTGATTTCGTGGTCAAAGAGGCAATTCTGCCCGAGTTGCAGGCCACGACCAAAGAGAACGCGATTCGGGCCTTGGTGGAGAGTCTTCGGAAATGTGGCACCATCCGCGCCGAGGACGAACAGAGCATCGTCGCGGCGATTCTAAAGCGTGAAGAGCTGGGCTCGACCGGCATCGGGATGCGGGTCGCCGTCCCTCATACCAAACACCCTTCCGTCGACCGTTTGATCGCGACGATCGCCCTCTCGAAAGACGGCGTCGATTTTGCGAGTCTCGACGGAGAAGACGTGAATATTCTGTTCCTGCTCGTCTCACCGCCCGATCGTCCAGGCGACCATCTCCGCGGGCTGGAGAATATCTCGAGGCATCTCAGGAACCAAAACTTCTGCAGATTTCTGCGTCAGTCGAATTCTCAGGAGGCCATCTGGGAGTTGCTGCGCGAAGCGGATAACAACGAACTCTAGTACGACCGCCCGTCTCGCAATTTCCCCATGACGCGAGTGCATCTCGCAAGTTGCTGTTCAACGAGCAGGACGTTCGAGCGACAACCCAAGGCCGCACAACTGAATGGTCGAAGACACCCGCTGCCGCCGCACAGTGACCATCAATCTGAGAGAAGGGCTGCATCTACGCCCTGTCGCCCAGATCGTGGAGACGGTCCGCCGGTTCGGCTGTTCCGTGCGGATTTCCAAAGGCACCCTCTCAGCCGACGCCGGAAATGTGCTCGATCTCATTCCGTTGAGGGCCGAATTTGGCGATACCCTCATCCTCGAAGCGACGGGCGATAAGGCGGCCGAGACCCTCGACGAATTGGTCCGCCTGTTCGAGTCGAACTTCGACGATCCCGTCACCGACGCCGGTTGACGCTGGACACACGATGCTGATCAAACGCGGAATCCCGGTCTCTCCTGGAGTCGCAAGCGGGCCCGCAATGGTGCTCGGTGCTGAAGATTTCCGGATTCCGCAGCGGTACGTCGGCGTCGATGCGGTCGAAGTCGAGATCGCCCGGTTTCACTCGGCGATTAAGATGGTCTGCAACGAGATCTCCGACAATGAGCAACTGGCGACCAGCCATCTTGGCAAACAATATGGAGCGATCTTTGCCGCCCACCTGCAGCTCGTGCAGGATCCGAAGATTACCGAAGAAATCACAAAACTGATCCGCGACCGGCACTTTTCCCCCGAATTTGCCTCCAGCCGTGTTCTTCGCCGTTACGCGAAAATGTTCCAAAACCTGGGGAATATCTATCTGGCCGACCGGGCCGACGACATATTCGATCTGGAAAAGCGGATCCTCCGGCATCTCCTCGGCGAGCGTCGCGAGGAACTGCAACAACTGACCGCCCCAGTCGTGATCCTGGCTCACAATCTGACTCCAGGCGAGACGGCCACACTCCCGAAGGGCTTCGTCCTTGGTTTTGCCACCGAAGTGGGCGGACGCACGAGCCACACCGCGATTCTCGCTGGGGCGCTGGAGATTCCCGCCGTCGTGGGCGTCGGCGATTTCCTCTCGGATGTGGCCGGTGGGGAAATGGTCGTGATCGACGGGACCCGGGGCGAAATCATCATCGACCCGGACGAGGAGACGCTCGCCCACTATCGTGACTCACAAGCCCGACAGAAGACGGTCTCGGAGCGACTCAAATCGCTGCGCCAACAGCCTTCTCAGACTCGCGACGGCGTGCGAATCCTGCTGTTGGGAAATATCGAATTCCCCGAGGAAATTGAACACTGCACTCAACGCGGGGCTGACGGGATCGGCCTGTACCGGACCGAATTTCTGTTCCTGCAAAGCGGCCGCGAGCCGACGGAAGAGGACCATTTCGCCGCTTACAGCCGGGTCGTTGCGGCATTCGCCAAAGCTGAGGTCGTCATCCGCACGTTCGACCTGGGGGCGGATAAGTATGCGAACGTGTCCGGAAAAGTGAATCCAAGCGGCGTCACTTCGGTTCTCGGGCTACGCAGCCTGCGGCTCACGCTGCAGAATCTGCCGTTGTTCAAAACCCAGTTACGCGCTATTCTTCGAGCGGCGACTTCGGGCGAGGTTGCCATCATGTTTCCGTTGGTCTCCTCGCTGCTGGAGCTGCGCCAGGCGAAGATGATCCTGGAGGACGTCAAGGAAGATCTCGAGGACCAGGGGATTCCGTTCAAAAGAAACGTCCCCGTCGGTATGATGGTCGAGGTTCCCTCGGCTGCCCTCCTGGCGGACGAGTTTGCCAGGGAGGTCGATTTCTTCTCGATCGGCACCAACGATCTGATCCAGTACACTCTGGCGGTTGATCGGTCCGATCCTGACGTCGCCAACCTTTACAGTTCGGGCGATCCGTCGATTCTGC
>CAYWOV010000454.1:0-4100 GCA_964459965.1 uncultured Planctomycetaceae bacterium
GCCTCGGCAAGCGGGACCTACTCCGGGCGAGGGGAGAATGAAGTTGGGGGCGGAGCTGTGCGGGCGCTGGCCGGCGTGCGGAGTTTTCGGTGTCGACTACTTCTTTTCGTCTGGGGCGTACTCGATGTTCGCGCGCTTGGCTTGAGCCTGCAGGATGTGGAGGACCTGGCCGTCGAAGCTGTCGCGGGTGGCGTTCTTCTGGGTCTCGGCCAGCTTCTTGGTGATGAAGGCGCCCCGCTTCTGGTCGAGCTGGCCCGCTTGCTTCATGAGCGTCTGACGACGTTGATCAACTTTTCGAGAAACGTGCGTTGCTGCGCTTTGGACAGCCCTTTGAGTTCCTCGGGAAGCACGTCCTTCGACACCGACTCCAGTTGCACCTTGCCCGCCTTGATGTCGTCCAGTAAGTCGTCGCTGGAGGTTTCTCCCATCTTGCTTTTAAATGCGGCCCGTTCGGCCGCGACGGGTGCAGGAAGCGCCAAGGCCGTCGCGGCCTTATCCCTGCTCTCACGACTCTTTCGGCCGTACGCCAACGTCGATCGGGCCAGCTCGCTGTTGATTTTGGCCAGCTCGCTGTCGTACGGAGTGGACACGGTGACGACGCTTCCGCCCTGCGCGTCGATTTGCACGTAGCGGCCTTCGGCCAACCGGCAGATTTTTTCCCACACGTCGCGGGTTTGAGCGTCGTTGCCGCATTGGACGGTGTTGATGATGATCCTCTTTTCGACGGCCCGCCGGCAGGTCTCGGGATACGGCACATCGTTGGTATAGTCCATGTGCGGGGGAGCGTCGCCGACCAGGAAAATGATCTTCAACGTTTTCTTGTCCGTGCTCCAATTGATCTTTGTGACCGATTCGTAGAGGGCCTGGTTGACGCTTTCCGGCGTGTCGCCGCCCCCCTCCGCGCGGAACTCCATCAGATGGCCGTAGACGGCGTCGAGATCGTCGGTCAAATCGAAGATGCGCGTGATATATTGATCGCCGCGGTCGCGGTAGGCGACCAGACCGACCTTGAGTCGGGGAGTCGGCTTGCCGCTGGCAATTTGATTGGCAATCGTCCAGATCTTCTGCTTGGCGGCGTCAATCAAGCCGCCCATGCTGCCCGTGGTATCCAGACAGAAGACCACCTCCACTTGTGGCTTCGGTTCCTGTTTGGCAGGCGCTTCGCCAAAAGCGGCGCCAGCACACATTGGCAGAGCGCACATCGCCAGGAAGAGCGCGCAGCCCGCCAGGCGATTGATGTGAGCGGTCATCGTGTGATCTCCGGAGGATCCGAATGCTTTGCCTCGCCAGATCTGAGACGCACGTCGCCGGGGAAAAGTTCCCCGCTTGCGGGAGGGAAGGGGAATAAAATCGGGGCGCGGGGCGGGCTGGCGCAGAGAGTTGAGCGGAGAAAGTAGAGAGGAGAATAGCTAAGCGTGCTGTCCTTTGGGGCCCGACGGCGGCTTGCGGGGCTTTGCGGGACGGTTTTGCCTGGCGGTCTTCGCCTTTTTGGCCCCCGTGATACCCGTGCGGGCGACCGCGGATTGGAGCTGCTCGGAGACCCAGGCGTTCAGACTCTTGCCGGAAAGGTTCGCGGCCACATTTACCTGGCGGTGAAGCTCGGGCGGAATTCGCGTCACGAAGTGGCCGGAAAAGGGCTTGTTGGGTTCTTCGCCGCGCGAGGCGCAGAACGCCAGATAGTCTCGCACCGAGTCGCGGAAGGCCTTCTTGAGCTGGGCCACGCTCTGGCCCTGGAAGGTGATCACGTCGCGCGTGTTGACGACTTCGCCGTGGAAGACGCCGGCGACGTCATCGAATTCAACTTTTCCAATGTATCCTTTGAACTCCATCATGGCGTCACTCCCGCTTCGTTCAAAAACCGCCGCATCGAGCGGACCGCTCCCCGGTCCGTTTCCTTCTGGGGATGCGGACGGTGAAACACGGCCCGCACGCCGTTGAGCGCAATGCGAACCCGGGAACCTTCGCCCTCGCTGATTTCCGCGCCCACGGCTTCCAAGAGGGCTTCGATATCGCGCCAGGCGATATTCGACCTGACCGGATCGGCGAAGATCGCCTCGAGCGTCTTTTGGTGTTTCTTGGCCATCTCGCGACAGCAGTATCATTAAATGATATCACCGTCCATGATACCACGGTCAAGCAATCGCGGAAAGGGCGGCCCGCGCAGAAAGTAGAGCGGAGAAAGTTGAGAGGAGAGGGAAAGAGGGCAGAGGGATCGAATCGGGGTGTGGGACGGGGGAACGGAAGGGAGGCTCTCGCTATTTTTCAACAAGCGCAATGCGGAAGCCCAGATTGTCTAACCGACTCCCAGGTTCGTCGCCGCTGCGGCGCGCCGTACGACAATATCCTGCCGAGTCGCTCCAACCTCCACCGCGATACACCCGATACGGGCCCTCTTTCGGACCCTCTGGGTCGGGTCCCGCAGACAAATGGTCCCCGTACTTGTCCCGGCACCATTCCCAGACGTTGCCGTGCATGTCATACAGACCCCATTCGTTCGGGGCCTTTTGTGCCACGGGATGTGCATAGTGCGCGCCCGCCGCGCTCCCACGCTCAACGAGGCCACCCCACCAGGCATAGCGGCTGAGTACCGATGGGTCGTCGCCAAAGCTGAAGTATGACGTCTTGCCGGCCCGGCAGGCGTATTCCCACTGGGCCTCGGTCGGCAGCGTATAGACCCACCCCGTTGCCAATCGGCCGGCTTCATGCTCGCTTTGCGTCAATTTCTCGCAGAACGCCCGCGCGTCGTGCCAGTTCACGTGCGTGGCCGCATAATTGTCCCCCTCTTCGATATTCTTCATGCCACTCCAGGGCATGCTCCGCATCACGCGTTTCCATTCGCCTTGCGTCACTTCGTGCTGTCCCAACCAAAAACCCTTCGTGAGGATCACCATCACCTGGTTCTCGTTCTCATAACGTCTCGGCTCCTCGGGCGGGCTGCCCATCTCGAACTGTCCCGGCGGCACCCACACGAACTTGGTTTCCAGGCCGTTGTCATTCCGCACCTGGCCCGGGTACTTTGCAGCCTCAGCCTGGGATGGCGGGGCACTTGACCTGTCTGCCAGGCCGACGATTCGCTTGAGCCAGGCGGCCCGGTCGGCGAGCGCTTGGGGGTCGTTCAGGTCGTGGCCCGTGTCGTACCAGCGCACTTCCTTCGGGCAGGTCGCGGCGTTCGCATAGCGATCCATGGCCGCCTTGTTGAAGTAGCGCTCGTAGCGGGCGAATTGGAAAAACAGCGGAATGGTGGTGTGGTCGACATAAAACACGGGATCCGTCCGCTGGCTGGATTTCAAATAGGCTTCCAACCGCCCCTGGGGCAGGGCCTTTCTTACTTCGACGATGTCCGGGTCGTCGGCGTCGCGCCAAATTGCCGCCTGGTCCGGAACGCCACCCATCAGGATGGCTCCCTTGAGCCGCCCATCGACGGCCGAGAGAATCGCGCCCCACTGCGCACCGAAGCTATGCCCAATGTAGGCCAGGCGATTCGGGTCCACATCCGTGCGGGCCGCCAAGAGATCAATCCCGCGCCGCAGTTCGATGACCGTTTGGACACGCGTCTGATAGTCGGACTCCGGATCGGCAACTTCCTTGAGCTTCTTTCGCCACTTGGCCGGCCGGACCCACGGGTAATCGATCAAGAGCGAAACGGCCCCGGCCCGGGCACACAGGGTGGCCTCCGGCAGGAACTCCGTCCGATCCCCAGCGCCCCAATGCCCGAACAGCAGCCCCGCGTGCCGCCCTTGAGTCGTGGGCACCACCAGGTACGCCGTGACTCGTCCACCCTTGGGGCTGACGTAGCTCACGTCGTAGACCTTGACGCCTTCTCGTTCGTGGAGCAGGACTTGCTCGACATTGAGCGGTTGCGACGCATCATAATCAAACTGCCGCTTGAGGGCGTCAAAGCCTTCTGGTGTCCTTCGGACGGCGTCAGCGCCGTCCTGTGCGCCGCGGACCGGCTGAACCAAGGCCGACAACACGACAACGACAGCAAACATGCGACACATGGTGAGTCCTCGTGCGAAGCGAGCCTTGCTCCGGATCGGCGATCAATTCAAAGGTCGGCGGCATCGAATCGGCTCCTCTGGCGGTCACTACTTTAGCAC
>CAYWOV010000455.1:0-4098 GCA_964459965.1 uncultured Planctomycetaceae bacterium
CATCTTTCCGGTTCCGCAGGATGACATTTTCCACGTGCAGGAGAAATTCAATTCCGGCCAGAATGTAGTGGTCGACGCGCTCAATCGCGATCTGACGGCCAAGCTGGCGACGGGAAAGCTTTTGGCGATCGACAACCAGGTTGATGTCACAACGGGCACGGTCAAGCTGAAAGCCGTCTTTCAGAATGAGGACAACCTTCTGTTTCCCAACGAATTCGTCAGCAGCCGCCTGTTGATCGACACGCAAAAGAACGTGTTGCTCGTGCCGACAGCCGCCGTCCAGCACGGTCCCGACTCGACATTTGCCTTTGTCGTGAAGCCGGCGAAAGACGCCAAGAATGGTCAAGACGCGAAATCCAATCAAGATTCGCAGCCGGAGAAGACTGCGAAGTCCGATCCAGCCGCCGACAAAGGGGCCAAATCCGGTAAGGAAGCCAAGCCCGACTATATTGTCGAAATGCGGACATTGACCGTCGGCGCAACGCAAAATGACCAGACGATCGTCGAAAAGGGACTTTCGATCGGCGAGCTGGTCGTGACCGAGGGGACCGATAAGCTCCAAGACAATTCGCATGTCGAGCTTCGCGGCCGCAAGTCGGGCGCGAAAGGGCAGCAGACACCCGCTGCCCCGCCAGGGAAGAGCACGGATTCAGGGAAGAGCACGGCTCAGGCGACGCAATGAGTCCTTCGCGACTGTTTATCCTGCGGCCGGTCGCGACGGTGCTGTTCATGGTCGCGATCGTGTTGGTCGGCGCGGTGGCGTACCTGCAATTGCCGGTCTCCGCCTTGCCGCAGGTCGACTACCCTACGATCCAGGTGCTGACGTTCTATCCCGGGGCCAGTCCGGACGTGATGGCCTCGTCGGTCACGGCGCCTTTGGAACGCCAGTTCGGCCAGGTGCCGGGGCTCGACCAGATGACGTCGACCAGCTCCGACGGAAGTTCGGTCATCGTCCTGCAGTTCGCGCTGTCGCTGGATATCGACGTGGCCGAACAGCAAGTGCAGCAGGCGATCAATGCCGCGGCGACCTACTTGCCGGCCGATTTGCCGAACCCGCCGATCTACAACAAGACCAACCCGGCCGACGCGCCCATTCTCACTCTCGCGCTCAGCTCGGACACGCTTCCGCTTCCCAAGGTGGAAGATCTGGCCGAAACGCGGCTGTCGCAGAAGATCGCGCAGCAAACGGGCGTCGGCATGGTCAGTATCAGCGGCGGCCAAAAGCCAGGGGTGCGCATCCGGGTGAATCCGGCCTCCCTTTTGTCCCGAGGACTCAACCTCGAGGATCTCCGAAACGCGATCGTCGCGGCAAACGTCAATCAGGCCAAAGGGAATTTCGACGGTCGTCGCCAAGCGTATACCATCGAGGCCAACGATCAGCTTCTCAAGGCTGACGATTATCAGAAGCTCGTCATCGCGTATCGGCCGACCGGGCCGGTCATGCTCACGGACGTCGCCCAAGCGGTCGACGACGTCGAGAACGTGAGGCAGGCCGCCTGGATGGGGTTGGCCGGCGAAGGCGGTGGCAAACCCATCTTCAGTCCGGCCGTCGTCATGAACATCCAACGGCAGCCCGGCGCGAACATCATCGAGGTTGTTGACCGGATCAAGAAGCTTTTGCCGCAGCTACAGAGCAGTCTACCGGCCTCGGTTAACGTCAATATTCTGACGGACCGCACCACGACAATCCGCGCGTCGGTCGAGGACGTGCAGTTCGAGCTGATGTTGACCATCGGGCTCGTCGTTTTGGTGATCTTCCTCTTCTTGCGCACGCTTTCAGCGACGGTCATTCCCAGCGTGGCCGTGCCGCTGTCGCTCGTCGGCACGTTTGCCGTGATGTACATGCTCAACTTCAGCCTGAACAACCTGACCTTGATGGCGCTGACGATCTCCACCGGCTTCGTCGTCGACGATGCCATCGTGATGATCGAGAACATTGCGCGCTACGTCGAACAAGGGGAACAACCCTTGCAGGCGGCACTCAAGGGATCGGCCGAAATCGGCTTTACCATCATTTCGCTCTCGATCTCGCTGATTGCCGTGTTGATTCCGCTCCTGTTCATGGGCGACATCGTCGGACGGCTGTTCCGCGAATTCGCGGTGACCTTGAGCGTCACGATTCTGTTCTCGGCGGTCGTCTCGCTCACGCTGACGCCGATGATGGCGGCGCGGCTGCTGAAGCACAAACCCGAATCGAAACAAAGCTGGTTCTATCGAACCTCGGAGCACGCGTTCGAATCGGTGATCGCGTTTTATGGAAAGACCCTGACGGTCGTGCTGCGGCCCCAGTTCCTGACGCTGATGGTCGCCGTGGCCACTCTCGTCGGGACGGTCTACCTCTACGTCATCGCGCCCAAGGGATTTTTCCCGGTGCAGGACACGGGCGTTATCATGGGCATTTCCGACGCGCCGCAGGACATCTCGTTCGCAGCCATGTCGACGCGGCAGCAAGCGCTCGCCAAAGCGATTCTCAACGATCCGGCCGTCGCCAGTCTTTCCTCATTTATCGGTATCGATGGCACCAACCCAACGCTCAACACGGGCCGCATCCAGATCAACTTGAAGCCGCTCGACGAACGACAGATCGACGCCATGTCCGTCATCCGTCGCCTACAGCCGAGGCTCGAGCAGATTCCCGGCATCAGCCTGTTCATGCAGCCGGTGCAAGACTTGACGGTCGAGACCCGCGTAAGCCGCACGCAATACCAGTACAGCCTCGAGGACTCCCGGCCGGAGGAATTGGCCATTTGGGCTCCCCGGTTCGTCAAGAAGCTCCAGGAGCTTCCCCAACTCCGCGACGTGGCGAGCGATCAGCAGCTCGAAGGTCGGCAGGTTCAAGTGATCATCGACCGCGATACGGCATCGAGGCTCGGGGTGACGCCTCAGTTGATCGACAACACGCTGTATGACGCGTTCGGCCAGCGGCAAATCTCGATCATGTTCACGCAGTTGAACCAATATCGAGTGGTGCTCGAGGTCGACCCTGCCTTCCGTAAGGCGCCGCGCGATTTGCACGACATCTATATCCAGACGACCGGCGGTCCTTCACCGTTGAGCGCATTTACGGAAACGAAGGAGATGGCCGTCCCGATCACCATTAATCATCAGGGACAGTTCCCGGTGGTCACCGTTTCGTTCAACCTGGCCCCCGGCGCCTCGCTCGGCGACGCGGTCGACGCGATTGCAACGGTGAAAAACGAGCTGCACATGCCGACCAGCATCCAGGGGGATTTTCAAGGAACGGCCGCCGCCTTCTTGGCGTCGCTGAGAAATGAACCCTTGCTGATCCTGGCCGCGCTCGTGACGGTGTACATCGTCTTGGGCGTGCTTTACGAAAGCTATATCCACCCGATCACAATTCTCTCGACCCTGCCGTCGGCCGGTGTGGGGGCCGTGCTCTCGCTGTTGATCTGCGGCATTGATTTGGGGGTGATCGCGCTCATCGGCATCATCCTGCTGATCGGCATCGTCAAGAAAAACGCCATCATGATGATCGACTTCGCCCTCGAGGCGGAGCGACAACAGGGCATGCATCCCGACGAGGCCATTTACCAGGCGTGCTTGCTGCGTTTTCGCCCCATCATGATGACCACTATGGCGGCCCTCTTGGGCGCCGTCCCGCTGGCAGTCGGGTCAGGAGTGGGGTCCGAGCTGCGGCGGCCGCTGGGAATATCGATCATCGGCGGGCTATTGGTCTCTCAGTTGCTCACGCTGTATACGACTCCGGTCATTTACCTCTACTTTGACCGCATCGCGCGACGGCTCGGCGGAAATCCCTCCCGCGGTCCCATCGAGGAGCCCGAGGAGCTGGTGGAAGCGCAATGAGTCTCTCAAGCCCCTTTATTCGCCGGCCGGTCGGCACGTCGCTCTTGACGGCCGCCGTGACCTTGGCGGGGGCGCTGGCCTACATTTATCTTCCCGTTTCGCCGCTGCCGCAGATCGACTTCCCCACGATCTCGGTGTCCGCCTCGCTCCCTGGAGCCAGTCCCGAAACAATGGCGTCCGCAGTGGCCACGCCGCTCGAGCGGCAGTTCGGCCGTATTGCCGGCATCACCGAGATGAGCTCGACGAGCTATCTCGGCTCGACGGGAATCAACA
>CAYWOV010000456.1:0-4090 GCA_964459965.1 uncultured Planctomycetaceae bacterium
ATGCTGTCGCGCGATGGCTGACACCGATAGAATGCAAATCGACCGCCTTCGGACTGATTCCCCTACTTTCATATTGGAATACGCATGCATCGCTTGCCGGCCGTCTTTGGCATGGCACTCTTTTGCGCTTCAACGACACGCGCGGCCGTCGCCAGCGATTTTGAGATTCGCGTAAGCCTGAAGTCGGAAGGCAAAGAGACCCGAACAGAGCATACGGAGGAATCGCCTGTTCGCAGCCGGAAACAATCGCGTCCCGTGATGGAGACTGGCCGCAACGCTCCGGTCATTCTTTCCTGGCACGCTGAAAATACGGATAAATCTGAGTCCTACGAGGACGTGCTGATGCACTTCTTCGTCGTTGAAGAGAAGCGGGTCGGACAAGCCGACGTTCCGAAGCTCTCAGCCGGCGTGGTTTACGAGGGCGCGCTCACGATGGATTTCCGGCCGCACGACAAGACGGATTGGCGAATGACGCTTAAGATCCCAGATGCGGGAAATTATCTCGTCCGCGTGGAAACGATCGGCATGGCGGCCAAGCACGGACACGAACACTTCGCCGCAGTCGACCTGATCGTCAAGTAGCCGCGCGGCTGTGCGGTATCGACTAGCCGCGACCTTGCAGCCGAATATCGACGCTGGCACTGTGAGCCGTTAATCCTTCTTTGGCGGCCATGCGACGGATGTCATCGGCTGCGGCGGCGAGCGCTTCGTGGTTATAGCTGATGACCGATGAGCGCTTGAGAAAATCGTTGGCGCAAAGCCCGTTGGCAAATCGAGCCGTGCCACCCGTTGGCAACACGTGCGATGGGCCGGCAACATAGTCCCCGACCGCAACTGGCGTTTCGTGGCCGAGGAAGATTGCTCCTGCGTTTTGCACCTTGGCCAGCATCTCTTCCGGATTGGCTGTCGAGATGTGCAGATGTTCGGGAGCCAATAGATCGCACAGGCGGGCGGCCTCATCCGCGTCACGGGCAGCGATCAGTGCGCCGTATTCCTCCAAGCTCTGCCGAGCTAGATCACCTCGCTCGAGGCGGGCAAGCTGAACGGCAAGCTCTTTGCGGACGGCCTCGATCAAAGGTGCGTGCCATGTGATGAGGACACCGGAACCCGGGCTGTGTTCCGCTTGGGAAATCAAATCGCTGGCGATGAAATCCGCGCGGGCGCTTGCGTCGGCCACGACGACGACTTCACTCGGCCCGGCGATGCTGTCGATGTCGACCTCACCGTAGACAAATCGTTTCGCGAGCGCGACAAACAAATTCCCCGGGCCGACGATTTTGTCGACTCGCTCGATGCCCTCCACACCGTACGCCAGCGCGGCGATGCCCTGCGCGCCGCCCATCCGATAAACCTCGTGAATGCCCAGCTCGTGGCAGGCGGCGAGGAGGTCGGAGTTGTAGCCGCCGTAGTCTGTCGGCGGGACGGCGACGGCGATCTGCTTGACGCCGGCAACCTGCGCGGGGACGGCTGTCATTAAGAGCGTCGAAGGATACGCTGCGGCGCCGCCGGGAATGCAAATGCCGACACGCCTCAAGGGCATCACACGCTGGCGTAATTCGACGCGGCGGGCGCCGTCGATTTTTTGCAACGTAACCGTTTCGATCAGCAGGCTCTCTTGAAAAGCGACAATATTGTCGCGAATACGCCTGAGCGTCAGGAGAAAGTCGCCGTCCGCCTGCCGGTGCGCCGTCTCGAACTCACCTGGCTGGACGCGAAGCGTTTGCGGGGTCAGTTCCTTTTTGTCGAGCTTATGACCATATTCCAGAACGGCCGCGAGGCCTCGCTCTTGCACGTCGCGACAGATGCGTTCGACAACCTGCTGAGGCGCGAGCGCCTCGCCAAACAGCTCGATTGTTCGTCGACGGCCGGCCTCAGAAACGATGTCGCCACGCGGGCTAAGCTTGGCGCGTAGCTTTGCGACCAGGCTCTCGGCATCGTCGCGGGCGCAGTCGATAGTGGTGATCGCAACGGGTTTCGCACTCATGTCGCTCATCGTAAGACGATCGACCAAAACGGTAAAGCCGCACCGCTTTTGCGCATTTTCCTCGTCCTCGGTGGTAAAAAGCAGGTTTGCCGAACACAATTTCGATTGATGCAAAGCGGTCGATAGTCGTTCGGAGTAGGCTCATGACAAGTGGACGTGTTTACGATCTTCGCAGCGATACTGTCACAAAACCGTCGCGGGCGATGCGCGACGCGATGGCGAACGCCGAGGTCGGCGACGACATGTCGGGTGAGGATCCCACGGTCAACCGCCTCGAGGCTCTGTGTGCCTCGCGATTCGGCAAAGAGGCGGCCGTCTATGCCTGCTCCGGCACGCAATCCAACCAAATGGCCGTTCGTGCTCATTGCCGTCCGGGGGACGAGCTTTTGATCCACGAGACGAGCCATATCGTCAATTTCGAGGCCGGGGCTCCGGCCGCGCTCAGCGGCGTTTGCTGGCGAACACTGCCCGGCGAGGTGGGAATGCTCGACGTGCCGCAATTACGGGGCAAGGTCCGCTCGAATGAGCAGCACATGGCCTGCACGCGGCTCGTCTGCTTGGAGAATACCACCAATCTCGGCGGCGGCCGGGCTTATCCATTAGAGCAAGTCGAACGGGTGGGAGCGTGGGCACGCGAATTGGGCCTGAAGGTGCACGTCGATGGTGCCCGCTTTTTCAATGCCACCGTCGCCCGTGGATATTCTGCCAAGGAATTCGGACGGCACGTGGACACGATTTCGGTCTGTTTCTCAAAGGGCCTCGGTTGTCCAATGGGGTCGATCCTCGTCGGCTCCGCGGAGGAGATCGCCGCGGCCCGAAGGGCACGAAAACTGTTCGGAGGCGCTCTGCGGCAAGCGGGAATCGTTGCGGCCGCCGCCGTTTTTGCGATGGAGCACAACGTCGAACGCCTCGCCGATGACCATCGGAATGCAAAACAGCTCGCCGAATTGATTGCCGGGATCCGCGGGCTTTCGGTGAACGTCGATGCGATCGAAACGAACATCGTATTTTTTGATCTCGATCCGTCGCTCGGCTATGCAAGCCAGCTTTCGGCCGCGCTCGAGGGCCGCGGCGTGCGAATTCACGACACCGACGCCCACCGCCTGCGGGCCTGCACGCATTTGGATGTCAGTCGCGAAGACATCTCCGAAGTCGGCCGCATTCTGCGCGAATGCGTTCAAAAGGGATTCCGGGAATTTCCGGTTGCCTCGCTGGGTCCCTACGCCCGCGGATGAGCGCCGCCGAAGACTGAATGATCGTAATTGCCATCCACGTCGGCAGTTTCGGCATAGTCGACCGAAAATGGAAAGATTTACCGTCCGTTGGGTGGTGGATGGTGACCGCGCGAGTCGACTGGTCGATAATCATCATGTCCAGGGAACGTTGTGGACGCTTTTACAGCATTCTTTGCGCCGATCTGTTCACGGTGGCGGTCGTCGCAAGCCAAGTTCACACAAACGTTTCCTGGAGTCTGCCATGACCGCCCCCCGCAAGCACCGATTGAATCGGGCCCTCGTTTTCCGCTATGATAGTCGGCACGAGGACGGCAATATGCCGTCCTCCCTGGAGCGAACCAATCGCCAGGTAGGGAGTGCCGACATGGAAGTGCAAGGCCCAGGTTCCGTTCAACGTCCGAATTCCGTTCAACGCAGCTTGCCGACCGGGTCCGCCAAATCAACCCGGTCCGCTGATTCAGCCGCGGTTCCGACCCCGAAAGACGCGGTCGAAATCTCGTCGGCCGGTCAGCTTTTGGACAAGCTGAGTAAGTCGCCGGAAGTTCGGGCCGAGCGATTGGCGCAGATCAAGGCGGATATCGCTTCGGGGAAATATGATACGGACGAAAAACTCGAAGCCGCCATGATGAATTTGCTCCAATCGATGATGAGTAATGGACGCGACGACTGAACCGCTGCGCAAGTCACTCGCCAAGAGCGATCTTCCCAAGGTCGAGGTTGCCGCCTCGCCGCGCGATAAATTCGAGGAATTCCTCGCGACACGCGGCCTGCGATTGACGCCCGAGCGCGGTGCAATTGTCGACGAAGTGTTCTCGAGCCATCGCCATTTCGATGGCGATGAACTGACGGCTCGGCTGATTAGCCGCAAAGG
>CAYWOV010000457.1:0-4087 GCA_964459965.1 uncultured Planctomycetaceae bacterium
CCGTTCGGAACGACGCGCGACAGTTCCGATTGACCGAGGGCGCGAATTCGGAGAGTAGCGGGCGCTTTTCTCGGGCAACTGCCGTCAGATGCCGGGACATCAACGGCGGTGACCAAATGGTGTTGGATGACGATCGTATCTCGGGCATCGCCGCGAAGGATGCTCAGCCGCTCCCGGTGACGCTTGCGAATGCCGACAATCCACCCGATGAATGCGCCGAAAATCATTCCGATCAGCGCGAGAGCTCCGTGCTCGCTGACTTTTTGGAAGAGTTCGTTCATCGTCTCAATGCCCCCGAGATGGCGCTGGGAATGGGACCCATCCTATCGGAAGCGAGCGCCCCGTCAATTTCCGGGGCGATTTGATGACGGAATGGCGCACGATCAAGACTGCGATGCGAACCCGTTGGTCCTTGCAATCTGCACGCGAGTATCGTTGAAGCAGGCGCCCTCGCCGAGGTCGGAGAGCGTGTCCGGAGCCAACGCGTTCGACGTTTGGCCGTTGTGCGTGTGCCGGGCCCACAGGCCTTTCGGTAATGCGGCGAGCCCCGGCCGCAGAACGGCGTTGAGTTTAGCCGTGCAGCGAACTTCGCCCGAGTCGTTGAAGATCCGTACGGAATCGCCATCGGCGATGTTGCGCTCGCGGGCGTCATCCGGATGGATTTCGACCGGAACGAAATCACGAACGAGTTGATAGAGCGTCGAGGAAATCGCCCTCGAGGTCGACGGAGAGATCAAAGCCAGAGGGTACTCCGCGCGGGCCGCCACCGGCAGATACGTGTAAAGTCCTTTGGACGTGGCCCGGTCGAGCGATTCGGGGCAGAGATCGATGCGCCGGTCGCTGGTCCCGGGATAGACATCGACGAATTGAACCGGTCGCACGCCGCACGGCGGCACCGCGCGACCGTTCTTGGCAAATGATTCGGAAAGTTTCGCGGCGCTGGCCGAAGTCGCGACGATCGCTTGCACTAATTCGTCGGACGTCTCCGGATCGCCGGGTTGACTTAATCCAAGCCGCCGGCACAGCTCGCCGAAGAGCCAATGGTTGGATCTCGCCTCGCCGACGGGATCGACGACGGGCTTCGTGTAGAAAGCCAGCATGGCTCCGTAACCGCGGCGTGCCTCGTCGTGTTCGAGGAATGTCGTGGCCGGCAAGAGGACATCGGCATACAGAGCCGTGTCGGTCATCACCTGTTCGTGGACGACGGTGAAGAGATCTTCCCGCATCAGGCCGGTGCGAATCTTGTTCTGCTCTGGAACCGTCGAGAGCGGATTGCAATTGTAAACGAACAACACGCGAACCGGCGGCTGAAACTCGGGCCGCAAAGTTTCGCCCAAGCGGTTCATGTTGATCACGCGCGTCGCCGGAGGCGGTGCCGCCGCACCGGCATTCGCATCGACATCCCACGCGGCCGACTGGCTCAATGTGAATCCGCCACCGGCAACCCCGAACTTCCCCGCTATGGCCGGCAGAGCCAACACAGCCGCAATCGCCGAACCGCCGTTCACGTTGCGCTCGAGTCCCCAACCACAACGAACCACAGCCGGCTTGGATTCGGCGTATAACTCGGCAAACGCGGCGATCTGCTCGGCAGGAATTCCCGCGACATTCGCCGCACGCTCCAAGGTCCATTCCTGGCTGCGCTCGCGGAGTTGTTCCCAATTACGTGCGTGCGTCGCGAGAAAGCCGAGATCGGCTCGACCCGAGTCGAAGAGCCAGCGAATGATCGCCAGGGCAACCGGCAAGTCGGTTCCGGGTCGTAGGGCCAAATGGAGGTCGGCCTGCCGCGCGAACTGCGTGCGGCGCGGATCGATGACTGCCACCTTTGCCCCATTTGCCTGCGCCTGGCGGATGAACGGTGCCAGATGAATTCCGGTCACGGCCGGGTTCACACCCCACAACACGATCAGGCGGGCGGCCGGGTAATCCTCGAAGGCGACTCCCGCCATTTTGCCATACAGTCCCGTCGATGCGGTCGACGCGGGCATTGCACAAAGCGTGCGGGCCAGCCGCGAGGCGCCCAGGCGGTGGAAAAAACGCGCATCCAACCCGTTCTGAGTCAACCAGCCGTTAGAGCCCCCGTAGCAATAAGGAAGAATCGCCTCTCCCCCCGATTGGTCGCGGACTTCAGTGATCCGCGTGGCAATTCGTTCGAGCGCCTCGTCCCAGCTTACGCGGCGAAATTTGCCGCTCCCTTTGGGTCCGGAACGCACGCTGGGGAAGAGGACGCGATCGGGCCCGTACATCAATTCGGGAAAATGGCGAACTTTACCGCAAATGAATCCGGCGGTGAGCGGATTGACGCGATTGCCCCCGAGCGATTCCACAACGCCATCGCGAAGCGTGACATCGAGGCTGCAACTGTCAGGACAGTCGAGCGGACAGGCACTGCTGACGACTTCGAGTCGTGATTCGGCCATTGAAAAGGACCTCGACTGTTGCAGGTAATCAGCCTCTGGTGGCCAAGGGGCGACCGCGAATTAATTCTCATCGCCGGAGCGGCAATCCACAATCCCAGTCCTCGCGGACGATAGTTTCGGACGGCTCGCCGGCTGAGACAGGGCAATTGACGTGCAGGTTCGCAGGCCAAATTGTCCGTTTGCCCTTTCGGCTTGATGATTCCAAGTTTGAGCGTGCATGATGGGAGACCGCCAACGACCAATTCGATGAAAGATAACGGCGCCGCATGTCGGAATCGCCCTCCACAATCCTCCACGTCGACATGGATGCCTTTTATGCGTCCGTCGAGCAGCGGGACCGGCCGGAGCTGCGCGGCAAGCCGGTCATCGTCGGCGGGCTGAACGGGCGCGGTGTCGTCTGCGCTGCCTCGTACGAGGCCCGCCCGTTCGGCGTTCATAGTGCGATGCCGATTTCGCAGGCGCGGCGGCTGTGTCCGCAGGCGGTGTACTTGCCGGTCCGCATGTCCCATTACGTCGAAATCAGCCGCCAGATTCGCGACGTCATGTTCGCGTTTACGCCGCTGGTCGAACCTTTGAGCCTGGATGAAGCCTTTCTGGACATCCACGGTTGCGAGGAATTGTTTGGCTCCGCGCCGGTCATCGCCGACAAGCTCAAAGCAAGGATCAAGTCCGAGACAGGTTTGACGGCGTCCGTGGGAGTTGCCCCCAACAAATTCTTGGCGAAACTCGCCAGCGATCATGGCAAGCCGGACGGCCTGGTGGTCGTGAATCCCGATCGGGTCTCGGAGTTTCTGCATCCGCTGCCTGTGGGCCGAATTTGGGGCGTCGGTGCCAAGGCGGAGAAGCGCATGCACGCGCTGGGCATCGACACCATCGGCCAGGTGGCCAGGCTCCCCAAACAGATATTGATCGATCATTTCGGCGAAATGGGCGGCCACGTCTGGAGACTTGCCAGCGGCGAGGACAGCCGACTGGTGGTTCCCGACCGCGACGCCAAGTCGATCAGCAGCGAGACGACTTTTGCAGAGGACATCCAAGACCGCGAGACGCTAAAGATGTGGCTGCTCGATCTGACGGATCATCTCGCCAGCCGCCTGCGGCACGTGGAGATCAAGGCGCGCACGGTGGAACTGAAGATCCGCTCGTCCGATTTTCAAACCCGGCACAGAGCGCAGGCGCTGCCCGAAGCAACCAACCTGACCGACGTTCTCTGGCAAACCGCGCAGGAGATTTTCGAGCGAGGCGTGACCACTGATTTATTCCCGGTTCGCCTGCTCGGCGTCGGCGCAACGCGGCTGACCCGCAATGCCGCAGAGCAACGCAGTCTTTTTGATGCCGGCGAGCGCGAGCGCCAGCAATCGCTCGATCAAACCATCGATGCCATCCGCGGACAATTCGGAGCGGCCGCGGTCCGGCGAGGCAGTTTGGTCGATCGAAAGAAAAAACACGAGTCGTGAGTACCAGACGCTGCATTTCTTAACCATCGATGACCGGCTGCACTAGAAACCCTTGTTGGAATGGACGACTGACCGCAGGATCCAGCTACAATGAGTGTTGTCCAGCGTCCAGCGGATGCTGGCATTGCTGAAAGGGGCAGGCGGTGTATAGGGCGATCATCTGGCTGTTGACGATGTCGGCGTGGGCCGTTTGCCTGCGGTGGGCATTGC
>CAYWOV010000458.1:0-4081 GCA_964459965.1 uncultured Planctomycetaceae bacterium
TTACATTCGAATGCCGGCTCCTTAAACTTACCGCAACTCGCGTTTGGAGACGCGAAAGTTCGGGGGGCGTCGCCACGAGCGGCCAGGGTCGGCCCTTCCCAAGATTGACCGTCTCGTCTTCTTTTCGAGAGGTCCTGAATGGCGACCGGCGATATCGAAATCACGTCAGTACCTGATGGATCAGAAGTAGGGTCCGTCCCATTGGGCGACCCCGGGACGGCGATTTCAACCTACGTCGCCCAGCGCACGTTCCCAAAGACCAGTCCGCTGGCCCCGAAGGAGCGGGAGCCGCTCGTCAAATCAACGCTCCGCAAACGCTGGTGGATGCTTGTGCTCTGCGCCCTGGTCAGCGCAGCGGTTGCCGCGTTTGTCGCGTTTCGCCTGAAGACGCAGAGCTTCGAGATCGAAGGGAAGATGGAATACAAGGGGCTTCCCGAGATGACCAAAACCCGGGCCTGGAACCCGGAGGCGGTTGAAACGCACGCCGAACTGTTGCAATCGCCCACCTATCTCACCACGGTCATCGAAAAGCGCAACCTGGGGACTGAACTCGACGTAATGGGTCTGCAAAACGCGCTGACCGTCACTCCCGACAGCCGGTCCAAAATCATCACGTTGATGCTGACCTGGGACGACCTGCCCAAGGGAGTCGAAGTCCTCAACGACTTGATGCGGATGTACGTCGACCGCGTCGTCGAGGATCGCCGGCTGACTGCCGCCGAGCACGTCAAACACGCCGAGGAAGAGCTGTTCCGCGCCGAAGCCAACGAGGACAACTGCCGCAAGTTGTTCAGAAACTTCAACGAAAAAATGGGCATGACCCCGTTCGATCAGCAGCAAATCCCGGAGACGCTCAAGCAATACACGTCGGCCCTCAACGGGACGGAGATCTTGGTCACCGACCTTGAGACCCGGATCAAAGAAATCGAGGCGTCTCGCGTCCAGCAGACGAACGAACTGAAAAAGAAGATGCTCGATGCCAAGATCAACGGCGTGAAATCGCGGATCGAACGCTACGAACGCGATAGCCAGCCCTACGCGCAGCTTCATGCGGTCCTGGAAGAATTGCAGGCCCTGGCAGGCAAGTCGGCCAGCTTCGATACGATCCCAAAATGGAAGGAAGCCATTGATGCTCCGGGCAAGAACCTGGCGATGGTTTCTGCCTGGATCAATCAATACGGCTCGAAGGAGTTGGAAGACCAAGGGCTGCAGATTGATCACCTCTCGCAGGACGGAGAAAAAGCCGTCCTCGACTTGAAGGCCCACCTCGCCACCAACAAGGGGCTCACGGAGAAGATCGAAGAGACGAAAAAACGCCTCGAAGCGGCCAACAATGCCGCGCGGCCGCAGGCCGAAGAGCGCCGTACTCTGGAAGAGGAAATGAACGCGGCCTCCATCTACAAGCAAGAAGTGAAGTCGCAACTGCAGGCCCTGCGGCAGATCAAGGCGAGTCCGGTCAAGGAGTTCACCATTGCGACCCCCGCTTCTTGGACCGGGTCGGCCAAGACGAGCTTCAAGAAGTTGTTTGCCGGCGTCTTCTTTGCCTTGTGCCTCGTGCTGGCGGCGCCGGTCTTTGCCGGCGAATACTATTTCAGCCGCGAAAGCCCCGCCGACGAAACGGCCCGCCTTTTCGGCCTCCCCTTATTGAGCCGGGGGACCTTCAGCAGCCGGCTCAAGCGCAAGAAGACGGGAGAGCTCACGCTCTCAAGAATGTCGGGCGAAGACGGCGAGGATTCGCTGCGGCTCTTGGCCCTTCGAATTCAGCAGTCGCTGCGGCGACCCGGAGCCATCATCGTTTTTACCCCGCTCGAGCATGAAGAGTCGCCGATTTCGCTGATTTGCAAGCTGGCCGTCTGCTTCGCCGAACGGGAAGAATTGGTCCTCGTGTTGGATGCCGGGGCGACGCTCGCGGAAAGCCGGTCGATCTTGGCGACCTTGTTCCACGGTACGCCGCATCGCACTGCGGAAGGCGCCCCGCTCGATCCCACGCTGGTCGATGAGGGATCGGGTTCGCATATGGCGACGTTTGGAGTTTCCGACTTCCTTTGCCACGAAGAGCTCGAAATGGGCGATCTCGTGCTGC
The DNA here is from genome assembly GCA_964459965.1 of uncultured Planctomycetaceae bacterium. Lineage (GTDB taxonomy): Bacteria > Planctomycetota > Planctomycetia > Planctomycetales > Planctomycetaceae > DASPSM01. The sequence continues at coordinate 2,084 of CAYWOV010000458.1, forward strand.
ATACGAAGTTTACGCGGGTCGACTGCATTCACGGCGGCGTCTGTCCGCCGCCGCGCGAGGGCATGGCTTCGCGACGCATGTCGGAACTGTTGGAACAATCGAGAGGCCGTTACTCGATGATTCTGGTTGCTGGGCCGTCGACAAACAGCCAGACCGACGTGCAACTCCTGGCTGCCCGGGCCGACGGGATGCTCTTTACAGTCTCTCCCAACACGCCAATTTCGAGCCGCGGTCACGAGGTGATTCAGGATCTGATCGACCTGGACGCTCCTGTGATGGGACTGATCGGCTAATCCGAGCCGGGGAACTTCGCCAAATGGCTTGGATCACGGCTGCGTTGATCGTGTTGGCGGCGTTTGTCGCGCTGCCGAGCCTGGTGCTTTTTATTCAATGTCTGATCGCCGTGCTGCCACAGAGAGAGCGGCCCGTATCGATCGCTGGCGCCCGGCCCACGCTGGGCGTGCTCGTCCCGGCACACAACGAAGAGACCGTGCTCCGGGCGACATTGGAATCGATTCAAGCTCAATTGGTCGCAGGGGACCGCTTATTGGTGATCGCTGACAATTGCAGCGATGGGACGGCCCGCATCGCAGCCGAGAGCGGGGCTCAAGTCTGCGAGCGAAACGATCCAAGGCAGCGCGGTAAAGGATTTGCGCTCGAACGTGGACTGAAAGAGTTCCAAGCCGATCAGCCGAGCGTGGTGGTCGTGATCGACGCGGATTGCCGTCTGCTTCCGGGCTGTCTGGACGCGCTCGCTCATCAAGTCGCACGCAACAGGCGACCCGCACAGGCTTGTTATTTGATGACGCCCCCGCCCAACCCCCGCGCCATCGACGTCATCTCGTCGCTCGCCGTTCTCGTGAAGAATCGAGTTCGGCCGCTCGGAATGGCCAAAATGGGACTGCCCTGTTTGATCACCGGTTCCGGATCCGCCTTTCCGTGGGCGGCGATCCAAACGCGGTCGTTCGCGGGTGGCAACATTGTTGAGGACATGCAATTCGCGGTGGATCTCGCGCTGGCTGGATTCGCGCCGTCTTATTGCGACGGCGCCGTGGTACTTGCCGGGTTGCCCGACCGTCCTTCGGCATTTGTCAGCCAGCGCCGCCGCTGGGAGCATGGACACCTACAAACACTTTTGTCGCAGGCGCCGCGTTTGTTAGCCGGATTTTTAAAGACGGGCCGCATCGAATTGGCCGCGATGTCGGCCGACCTGGCTGTGCCGCCGCTGTCGCTTTTGGCCGCGACCGACGTGTTGACCGTTGCGATTACGCTTCTTTGGGCACTCTTGGGCGCGACGTGGTTGCCCTTCGGCCTCGCCTGTGGCGCTGTGGCGCTCCTCTTAACCTCGACCAGTATCGCCTGGTGGCGTTTCGCCCGCGACCGCGTTCCGTTTCGCACGTTGCTGACGGTTCCGGGCTATGTGCTGGCGAAGTTGCCGCTTTACGCCACGTTTGTTTTACGGCGCGAACGAGCGTGGATTCGCACGACCCGTAGCACAAGCGCGGGCGGCACGCTCGACTGACGGATTGGTGTCCCGTCGAGGTCGAGCGTCAGGGCCCTTTAGCCCCAAAGCAATAGACCGTTCCGCCCGACGTGTCGCTGCCGATGACCAGGCAGTGCTCGCCGACTGCGGGAGACGCCGTGATCGAATGTCCGCAACGGTATTTCCAGACTTCCTTGCCGCCGAGCGTCACCGCGTAAACGTTGCCGTCGCCTGAGCCGAAGTAAATGCGGTCGCCCACGATTACGGGCGAACTCTCGATGCGGGCACGCGTCTTAACGTTCCAAACCTGATTCCCCGTCTTGCGATCGAGGCAATGCAGCATTTTGTCGTAGCCGCCCAGAATCACGAACTTGTCGGTCACGGCGGCCGACGAGCGATATTCCAATGCCTGGTTTGGATCGGTGTAGGTCCAGACGATCTTCTGTTTCCGCCAATCGACCGCGACCACGCGGCCGTCATGCGTGCCGACGTAGAGGATGTCGCCCAGCACGGCC
>CAYWOV010000459.1:0-4081 GCA_964459965.1 uncultured Planctomycetaceae bacterium
AGGAACAAATCAGCATCACGCTCGAAGCGGACAATAAAGCAGCGTCAATCGAATATGTTGTTGATCGGTCGAGCGGAGCTTGCCTCGAACAAATCACACGAGATGGCAAAAACGTTCTCGCCGAAGTTGTTCAAGGAGGTTGCACGCCTGACGAGAAGGGTGTGCTTTTCCCGAAATATAATTTGCACCTCATCTACGATCACGAACGCCTCGTCAAGCTCGTACTCTTTTACGTATTGAGTGCTGAATTCAATCAACCAGTCCCCGACGATGCCTTTAAAGTTGGTGCGGACGCGGGGGATGTGATCATTGATCATCGACTTGGCGCGCGTCCAATTCCCCGGCAAGTCGGCGCGCCGGTCGAAGATGTCGCGAAACAGGGCAAAAAACCAAGAAGATAGGTGTTGCCTTCTCGGACGGCAGTGCTGCTCATGAAATCCGTCTGAGCGGCTTCACGGCCCCTCCACAATCACCAACCCGCAGTCACTTTTCCGTGACGGGGCCCTTTAAGTCGAGAAAATCCTTGAGCTTCAAATAGTAACCGACGTCTCCCTCGTTGCTGCCATAGCACACGTAGTGGGGTCGCATCCTGGACGAAATGTTGGTTTGGCACGGGAGTACTGCGGACGCTCATTGCGGAGGCTTGGGTTCGATGATTCGGCCAGAGCGATGACGATGTATCAGCAGGCCGGAGATCAGTAAGCAGCCAGCGGTCCCTCCCCAAATTGCGATGTGGGGTAGGGACAGTCGCCGCCGAAAATCCTCATGAGCCAGATCGTCAAAGCATAGCAGAGACTTTGGCATAGGCAGTCCGGCAGCGGCCATTGAGCTTGGGGGCGGGATTCCTGGCTCAGAAACACGACAGGCAACTATTACGATCAGCATCCCGCCCGCGATGGAGCGAGTTGTTATCCCGAAGCTCCGGCCCTTCAAGTGGCTGGCCACTTCGATGGCGAGTCCGATCAATCCACCGATTAACGGATAGAAAAGCTGCCAGTCCGTAATGCAGTGGTCCAGTTCTGGTAGATGTTCGCGCCAGTCGTGAGGCGCGAGAAAGACGTAAAAAGCGGTCGCACCGACAATCATCCCCAGTGCGAGGCGAAGAGGGCTTGCCGCTTTCTTCGGTTCGTCGCTCATGCCGTCATTCTAGCGAAACCGCATAAGCCGTGATGGCGCGTAAGACATGACCTGCAGACGGTCATCGCTAATCGCCACCAGAATCGCGTCTAGCCACGATGGAATCTTCGGTTTGAGACGACTTCCTCAACCATTTGCCGGTTACACTGATTGAGGGCGTCAAATGATCGGCACCTCTTCCAACTCACCGTGCGGGTCAAGCGAGCGGATGTGCCACTGCTCGGTCGCTTCGACAGAGCAGTGCTTAAGAAGGAAAAACCCATGAATGGACAACTGCGCGGGTTGGCTCTCTTCGCTCTATTTGCCAGCATCGGCCCGCAGGCCTTCGCCGCGGACGGACAAAAGGGCAAGCCAGGGCCGGCCGCCAAGAAACCGGCAGGCGCGGCCAAGCCCGCCGGCAACCGGCCTGCCGGATCAGCCAACGTGCGGCCAAATGACAAGCCACAACTCAATCGCCCGACCGGTGGTGCGAAGCCCCCGGCGAACACCATGGAAAAGGTTAAGCCGCAACCCGGCGGCAACCGGCCGGGCAACCTGCCCGCGAATGGCGTCAAGCCAATCGCAAAGCCCGATTTCAAGTCCCCCGATAAGGGAAACAAGCTTCCCAACAAGGGCGATTTCGTCGGCAATCGACCCGGTGACATGGGCGATAAACGCCCTGGCCGGCCGGATAACCGGCCTCCGAGCCTGGGCGGCAACGTCGGCGACAAGCCGACCACTTTGCCCGCGCCAATCGCGAAACCGGGCGGCGGTGGCAAGCCGGTGGGCAACCCCGATTCCAAGTTTCCCGACAAAGGAAATATGGCCGGCAATCGGCCCGTCACTCGACCCGGCGGCGGCGATATGGGCGACAAGCGCCCTGGCCGGCCGGGCGACCGACCTCCGAGTTTGGGTGGCAACGTTGGCGATAAGCCGACAACGTTGCCCGCCCCGATCGGCAAACCTGGACAGGGCGGCCAGCCGGGAAATCGACCTTCGCCTGATGAGCTGAAAGACTTTCTCGGCATGCGTCGTCCGATTGAGGGGACCGGACTCGGCGGCAATCGTCCGAAACCCGGCGCGCCCGGCAGCGTGCAACCGCCGGCAACAACGCTTCCCGCCAAGAATCGCCCGATTCAAATCGGCGATCAGCGGAACACCAACATCAATAATCGCCCCACATGGGTGAACATTAACAAGCAGCAGATCAACGTCATCAATAACTCATGGAACAAAGCGATCACCGTTCGGCCCAGTAACCCGGCAATGGGGCTGCACGATTGGGGCCGCTATCACCCTACGCGCGTCGCCTACTGGAACGGCTGGGCTAACGGAGTGCGCAGCGGTTGGCGCTGGCCGGCGGGACGTAATGCGTGGTTCACGCCGACCTGGTGGCAGAGGTATCCGTATGCCGTCGGCGGATGGAGCTACACTTATCGAGTCGCCTCGCGCCCTTGGAATTATTGGTGGACCTTCCCCACCTGGGCGGTCTTGCCGCGGTGGTTCGTCTGGCCCGCGCCGCCAGTCGCGGTTTGGAGCCAACCGATCTATTACGATTACGGCCCAGGCGGGAACGTCGTTTACCGGAACAACGAGGTTTATATCGCGGGCCAGCCCGTCGCAACGGCGGATGAGTTTGCCCAAAGCGCTGCCGCTCTGGCCAGCGTGCCGCCGCCGGCCAATGAAGTCGAAGCTGAAAAAGCGGACTGGCTGCCCCTGGGCACGTTTGCCCTCTCGACTGGCCAAAAAGACGTTGAGCCGTCACAGATCGTGCAGCTCGCGGTCGATAAGCAAGGCATCGTTTCCGGGACTTTGTTCAATCAGCAGACCGACACGGCCCAAGCCGTGCAGGGACAGGTTGACAAGGACACGCAGCGCGTCGCCTTCCGGGTCGGCGACAACGACAACATCGTGGCCGAGACCGGACTTTACAATCTGACGCAAGAGGAAGCGCCCCTGCTCGTGCATGTCGGCACTGAGCAGATCGAGAATTATCTCCTCGTGCGTTTGGAATCGCCCGAGACGGCAAAAGCGCCGTAAGCAGAGTGTTGCGTCGATCGCAAAATGGTGGGTTCCGGGCGGACTTGGTGGCACTGGCGGCTTGTCCGCCAGTGTTCGATCGACGATCCGCACAAAAACTGAAGCGCTCACGGCCACCCTCGACCGGCTCGTCGAGAGGCACGCCTTGCCGAGCGACGCCAAGCCCGGCTTGCTCGCCGCACTGCTCAGAACCACGAACTCGAGTTTCCAGTCGGCGTCATGAAGTCGGTCGATCGAATCGAGATTGAATTACGAGAACCCTGAGCTCTTTTGTGCTCCCGAAAAGATCCGCGTCCCTGCTCCTGTGAGTTGAGGTGATTTCGAGTCTCTTGCCCTCGCCCCATGTCCCCCGCCCCCTTCATCACGCCCCTCGCCGCCCATCCCCCGTCCCGCTACACTCCGGGCCTATGCTGACCGGTCTGTTCGTGGTTGCGAGAGTCGTCAGCAACCCGGTCTCGAACGTTTTCCAAAAACAACTCGCACAGCGCGGCGCGAATCCGATCTTCATCATCGCCGCCACGCATGCCTTGCTCACGCTCGTCGCGATTCCGCTCCTGGCCGGCACTCGCTGGTTCGATTTGGGGACGCCCTTTTGGACCAACATGTTGGTCTGCACGGTGCTCGCCGTTGCGGGCAACGCGTTGCTCGTCGCCGCGCTCGGCCGCAGCGACCTTTCTGTCCTCGGGCCGGTCAACTCGTACAAGGCGGTGGTCAGCCTCGGCCTGGGCGTCTTTCTGCTTGGCGAGATTCCGACTGTGTTCGGGGCGCTCGGCGTGTTGCTCATCCTGGCAGGAAGTTATTTCGTCGTCGACCGCGCACCTGGCGAGCCTCGCCGCAGCGCCTTCGTACTTTTTTTTCGCGACCGCGGGATCCAGCTCCGCCTGGCGGCCCTTGTTCTTTCCGCGACGGAGGCGGTCTTTCTCAA
>CAYWOV010000460.1:0-2890 GCA_964459965.1 uncultured Planctomycetaceae bacterium
CCGTCGCCCCGTCAGATTCCGGCTCGAGCCGCTCGGACTGCGTAGGCGTCCTTGGCGCCTCAATCGGTGCATCTTGTCCCCTGAATTCGACCCCGCGGCCAACCTTACTGACGGTGACGTCCACAGTGCCTGAGCCCGTCAGCCCGTCGCCGGTGTCTTTGAGCGAAATCGTGACCGCTGCCGTGCCGGTGTAACGGGAGGTCGGCGTGAAGATGAGACCATTGAGAGCCGCGTTGAGGTTGGCCAGCGTGCCGCTGACCGTCATCGAGGCCGACCGATTGGAGCCCGAAACGGTCTTCAGCCCGCTTGTGGAGGCCAGTCTGAGGGTGCCGTGCGTGGCCGTCAGCGTGAGGCTCTCGACGTTGCCGTCGGCATTGGGGTCCGCAACGTCGATCGCGTCGCCTTTGGAAGTCGAGAAGGTGAGTGTGGAGTTTTCATTTACGGACGCGGTGCCCGGATCCGTCACCGTCGGCGGCTGCGTGGGCGAAGTCACCGAGAGACTGACGGAAGCCGAACCCGTTAGGCTGTCGCCCGAATCGGTCAACGAAATCTTCAGTGAGTCCGATCCCACGAAATTCGTGGAGGGCGTATACATCAGGCCATTGACGGCCGCGTTGAGGTTGGCCAGCGTGCCAGTGACCGTCATCGACGAGCTGGCGTTGGACCCGCCCGTGATGCTCAAGCCGCTCGTCGTGGCCAGAGTGAGCGAACCGTCGGAGACCGTCAACACGAGCGTTTCGGTGTTGTTGCCGGCAAAGGAATCGGTAAACGTGATCGCGTCGCCCTGGGCGGTCGAGAACACGACCGTCCCATTCTCGGTGACGGAGACGGTGGCCGGCACCTTGATCGTTGGCGCAGTCGGGGCATTGACCGTCAGAGCAACTGTCGTCGAACCCGTGAGGCTGTCACCCGGATCCGTGACTGAAACGTGCAGCGAATCGCCACCGCTAAAGCCCGACTTTGGCGTATAAACGAGCCCATTGAGAGCCGCGTTGAGATTGGCGAGCGTGCCCGTTACGGTCATCGCCGACGTGCCGTTCGCGCCGGAGCTGATCGTCAAACCGGTCGTTGACCCCAGTGTGAGGGTGCCATCGGCCACGCTGAGGGTGAGCGTGTCGGCGTTGCTGCCGGCCTCGGCATCGGTCAGGGTGATAGAATCCCCTTGGCTGCTCGAGAAGACGACAGTCGAGTTCTCGTTGAGCGAAGCGGATGAGGGGCCGCTCACGCTTGGCGCCGGCGTGCCTCCATAGTCCGCCAGAGCGGGAACTAACAGATTGGCGGCCGGCGAGCCGATGCCCGTCGCCAGATCGTAACCCGCCGTGGCCGCGTATGTGCCGTTCGAGCCGGTGGTAATGTCGTGGAAGTCGGAGCTGGGCAGGCTATAAAGGGCCGGCAGCGTTTGCGTCGCTCCGTTGAGCGATGATTCGCCGTTGAGGGCGCGACCCTGGTCGGCAATTGAGATCAGTCCGGCCCACATGGGAGTCGCGAGGCTCGTCCCGCCGACCTCCAGGTAACCGCTGGTGTAGTCGGTGTCCAAGACGTAGACGCCTGTGTCAGGATCGGCGTCCATCGAGACGTCGGGGACCGTTCGCCGCGTGGAGCTGGTTCCATTGACCTTGCCGACCTGGTAGCTGGGCTGCGCTTCGACTTGGCTGATCCCGCCGCCGCCGGCGCCGGATGAGTCATCCCAAGCGCTCTCGGAGACGTAGGCGCCACTGCTATTGATGTCCAGGGATGTTCCACCAACCGCGACAACGTTGGGGGAAAACGCCGGATAGCCGGAGGGTGTGCCGGTGTCGCCCGTGGCAGCCAGGAACGTGACACCCTGGTGCCCAGAGGGAGTAAGGAAGTCGGAGTCGTAACTCGTTTCCCCGGAGAACTCACTTCCGCTCCAGCTCATCGACACGACAGAAACGCCCGTGTAATCGGCGGCCGTGGTGACGGCCTTCAGCAAATCGGAATACGATGCCGAATTGGCCTCGAATAGGATGATGTTTGCGTTGGGTGCGATGGAGTGGGCCCATTCCACGTCGAGCGCTTCCTCGACGTCCCACGTGCCGGGACTGGCGTTGCTGGGAAGTGAGGTTCCACCGCTTTCGTTGAGCACTTTGAGTGTGGGCTCGCCGCTGCCGTTGAATTGCGGCAGCCCGAACTCACTGCTGAAGCTGTTGGCGTTGGAGATGATGTCGGGATCGTTGTAGGCGTCAACGATAGCAATCGTTTGGCCCGCGCCGGTGCCCGCAGTGCCGCCAAAAGAGATCTGGTTAACGCCATATGCGGCCTGCATTTGGGCCGGATCAATTGGAGCGACCCCCGCAGTTGCACTGGGAGACGTTCCGTGGGAATGGCGGCTCAACAGAGTAAAAGTCGTCGTGGCCGTCGCTGACAATAAGAGGCGGCCTTCCAATGTTTCGATCTGGCAGTCGCAGTTGGCTGCGGGCCGACTTGCACCCGCTTTTCGCCCCTTTCGCCGCCGCGCTTGCGGCAGACGTCCAACAATTCCCGATTGGTGCCGCGTGAGCAGGGACAAAAACCAAAACCGACTCGACCATGCCATGAACTGCACTCCCTGATCTGATTCACGAACTTGGTTGACGGTTCGGAACAGAGTACTGGCGGCCGGCCAACGCCTGGTTCGGTCCTCACCGCGACTCACTTATGTGCGAGCGCGCCGTACTTCGGCGCCCGGTATGTCGCAATGAGCCGGAAATTTTCCTCTGTCGATCCAATCACTCTGACGCATACGGGCAATGCGAACGCGGCCCGGCCGATGTTGGTCGCCACTAAGTTTCACGCAGACTCGCCAGAAAATCAACAGGAAAAATCCTGGCTGCTGCACAGATGCCCATTTGTTCTTAAGGCGGCGTGAGCCAGCTGCTGCCCATCTTCG
>CAYWOV010000460.1:2990-4073 GCA_964459965.1 uncultured Planctomycetaceae bacterium
CTCATCAGGGGCAAGCGTCTCCAAAAGGATTGACGGCCTCGCTGGGCCCGCTGGATTCGGTGCAGCGCGATCTCGAGAAGCTTCCCGATCCCGAAATTCAAGCCGGCATCGCCCGTCTGATGGCAATGCAGCGGTTGGCCCGTGCTGAAGAGCCGACCCTTCCACCCCAGGGGGGCGCGCAAGGGAATATCACGGCGCCGCTCAAAGACCGCTTTGAACTCTTAAGACAGCACGCCTGGGGCGGACTGGGCGAGGTTTACCTGGCGTTCGACCGCGAACTCAACCGCGAAGTGGCCCTCAAACGGCTGCAAGAAAGGCACGCGGGGAGCGCGGACAGCCGGATCCGATTCTTGCTCGAAGCCGAAATCACCGGTGGCCTGGAACATCCGGGGATTGTCCCCGTTTATGGCATGGGCATGTCGGATGACGGGCGCCCGTATTACGCCATGCGGTTTATTCGCGGAAAGACGATGCGGGTCGCCATCGAGGAGTTTCACGCTGCCAAGAATGCTTCAGTTGCCAAGCGGCGTACCGGGCTGCGACACCTTCTCGGGCGCTTTATTGCGGTCTGCAACGCGGTCGAATACGCCCACAGCCGAGGAGTCATTCATCGCGATCTTAAGCCGGGCAATATCATGCTCGGCAAATACGGTGAAACGCTCGTTGTCGACTGGGGATTGGCCAAGGCATCGGCACTCTGTGGCGAAGCGCCGCGCAGCGAAGAGCGGAGTTTAGTCCCTTCTTCGGAATCGAGTACCTCGGAAACGCTGCCTGGCTCGGCGATCGGCACGCCCGGTTTCATGAGCCCGGAACAATCCGAAGGGAGGATCGACGAGATCGGCCCGGCAAGCGACATCTACACGCTGGGCGTGACGTTGTATCTGATTTTGACCGGTCAAGAGCCGTTCCAGTCGACGACGATCGCCGACCTCCTGTCGAAAGTTCGCAAAGGCGACTTCGTTCCGCCGCGACATTGCGATCCCACTGTGCCCGCTTCTTTGGAGGCCGTGTGCCTCAAGGCGATGAAACTCTTGCCGAAAGACCGATATCCGACGTGCGCGGCGATGGCCAGATGACGCCGAA
>CAYWOV010000461.1:0-4070 GCA_964459965.1 uncultured Planctomycetaceae bacterium
CGAAGTCGGGTTGATCGTGCTGCACGTCAATGGCCTCGATTTCGTCATGGGCCAGCATGCGATCCGCTACATCCGCGACGAAGATCCGCGGCAGCCCTCTCGTGTTCCGACCGATGCCGATCTCGCCAATTACACACCCTGTTGAAAGGAAACCACGCATGGACGCCCTGACTTCGCCCCGCTTACAGTCGATTCTGGACAAGCTCGAGCACGTGCATTGGCAGGTGGGAGGGGGCTATCGGTTGGCCCGCTGTCCCTCGTGCAAACATCCCATCAACAGCCTCTCGATCACCTCGGGCGAGGGCGGCCTTATCGCCCTGAATTGCCACGCCGGCTGCGAGCCCGCAGCCGGCCTGGAAGCCCTCGGCCTGACCTCGAGGGATCTCTTTCCCGATCAGCCGCGATCGACCGGCCCGCAGATCGCGGCGACGTACGACTACCGGGACGAAACGGGCGTCTTGCTCTACCAGGCGGTGCGGTTCGAGCCCAAAGCGTTCCGCCAACGCTCGCCCAAGCCGGGCGGCGGGTGGCAGTGGAAGCTGAACGGCGCTCGACGCGTGCTCTATCGGCTGCCTGAACTGCTGAGGGCCGACCGCGAAGCGTTCGCGTTCGTCGCCGCCGGCGAAAAGGATGTCGATCGGCTGCGGAGCCTGGGGCTCGTCGCCACCGCTAATGTGGGCGGGGCCGGCAAGTGGCGTCCGGAATACTCGGAGTCTCTCCTCGGCCGTCACGTCGTGTTGCTCCCCGACAATGACCCGCCGGGGCGCGATCACGCCGACAAGGTGGCCCACGCACTCCTGGGCATCGCCGCATCGATTCGCGTGATCCACTTGGAGAGCGTGCCGGAAAAGGGGGACGTCTCGGACTGGCTCGATGCGGGCCACACAGCCAACGAGCTGGCCGAGATCGCCTTCGTCGCCCCCGAGTGGAAGCGGCCGCCCGTCGAATTGAAGCCCGCGCTCAAGCTCGTTTGGATGTCCGACGTTGAAGGCGAAGAGGTCGATTGGATGTGGAAGGACCGCATCGCCCGCGGCAAGCTGCACCTGGCGTGCGGAGTGCCGGGCGTCGGCAAGAGCTTTGTGTGCACGGTCGATATTCCCGCGATCCTCACCACCGGGCGGGCCTGGCCGGACGGCACGCCGGGTCCGGAGCCCTGCGAGGTCTTGATTCTCGTCGCCGAAGACGGCCTGAAGGACACGCTGCGTCCGCGGCTGGACGCGGCCGGTGCCGACGTCCGCAAGATTGCCGTGCTGCAGTCGCGCTTGTTGCACATGCAGGGGGGCGGCACGCGTGAGGCCCAGATCCAGCTCGCCCGCGACGTCGAAGAGATTGATCGCCTGCTAGAGGAACGGCCGGCGATCCGGGCGGTGGTGATCGACCCGATCACGGAGTTCTTAGGGCAGGTGGACGGCAACTCCAATATCGAGGTGCGGTCCGAATTGGCGCCCCTGACGCAGCTCGCCGAGCGGCGGGGCGTGGCCGTGTTGTGCGTCAGCCACTTCAACAAGTCGACGGTCGGACCGGCCCTGTTCCGGGCTCTGGGCAGCATCGCCTTCGTGGCCGTCGCCCGCATCGCCTGGGGCTTCATCCGCGACCACGAGGACGACGAACGCGTCCTGATGCTCCCGCTCAAAAACAACCTCTGCCGCACGCCCCCGGGCCTCGCCTATCGCATCGTCGACCGCCGCGTGAATTGGGAACCCGACGAAGTGCACACGACGGCGGACGAGGCCCTGGAGCCCCCAAAACGCGGGCCGCAAGCCAATAAACTCCCCGAAGCAGTGGAATGGCTGCGTGGCCGACTTGAGGAGGGCTGCCAGGAGTCGAACCAGCTTGAGCGCGAGGCCCGTGCGAACGGCATCACCAAGGCCACGTTTCGGCGTGCCCGGAAAGAGCTAAATGTGCGGGCCACCAAAAGTACAATGGACGGCGCGTGGTACGTGTCGCTACCGAAGGAGGCGTTCGTCCCCCTCTCGCGCGTAGAGAATAATGATGAGCTTGTTGAGCCAGATGAGCATCTTCGGTACCCGGAGTTCGATGAGGCTCAACTGGCGCAACATGCTCAACGGTTTTCGTGGCCACGAACCGAGTCCGCATGAGGCTGCACCTGTTTTACCGGCCGACAGTAAATCGCTGCTGCAGCGCAATCAACGCGTCGTAGCTCCCTTCATCAGCTTGCCGCTGGCATTACGCGGTGAGGCACACTATTCTCGGTTTCACGCGCTTTGCCCAACGGAACAGATCATGGACCATGATGCTCCCCTTGAGCTTGGCGCGTTGCGTCCCGAGGAAAAAGCCTTTCTCGCGGAGCACTCGCTCAAACGCCCGCTGCGTGTCCTCGATATCTGGGCACTCGGCGTCGGCGTGGTGATCACCGGCGAATACTTCGGCTGGAACCTGGCGCTCAAGAACAACGGGCCGGTCGCCGTGTTGGTCGCCTCGCTCATCGTCTGCCTGCTGTATCTCACCTGGGTCCTGGCGTTGTCGGAGCTTTCCGTCGCGATGCCGTATGCCGGCGGGCCGCTGGCGTACGGACGGCGGGCTGTCGATCCGTCCCTGGGGTTCGTGATGGGCTGGTCGATGTTCCTCGAGTGTCAGTTCGCCACCATCGCCACGGCGCTCGCGACCGGAGGATATATCGCCTTCCTCATCAACCCGGCACATCCCAGTCCGATGGTGCAGGTGTGGAGCGCGCTGGCAACCGTGGTCATCTTTTGCGCGCTGCAAATCTGGGGCGTCAAAGAGCAATCGCTGGCGATGGTCATCATGACCTACGGCGCGATTCTGGGGCTGATCGTCTTCTGGTGCCTGGCCGCGACGAATTTTTCCTGGGACCGCGTCTGGACCACCCCTTTGCTGCCGACGGAAAAAGGCTGGCGGGCCGTCCTCGACGCGATCCCCTATTGCCTGTGGTGGCTCGTGATCATCGAGACGGTGGCGCTCGCGGCCGAAGAAGCGCACGAGCCGCACCGCACCATCCCCCGCGGCCTGGTGTGGGGCCAATTGACGCTGATCGTGCTCGTCGTGCTCACCTGGCTCTTCGCCTGCGGTGCGATGGACAACAGCCAAGACCTGGCCGTCGATGCCGAGGGGCACGACATCAGCTATCCGCTGGCCAAGGTCGTGGGCAGCATCCCGATCGGCCATTCGCCGTGGGCCGTCTACGGGTTCGGATTCATCGCCCTGTTCGGCATGATCGCCAGCTTTCACGGCATGCTCTTCGGCACGAGCCGGCAGGCGTTTGCGCTGGGAAGAGGCGGTTATCTGCCTGCGTTCCTCGGCACCGTGCATTCCCGCCGACGGACGCCGGTGGCCGCGCTCCTTTCGTGTTGCGTGATCACCGCCGTCTTCGTGGTGGCCAACTTGTGGTTCTCCGACGCAGTGGCAATTGCCGTTTTGATCTCGACGCTGACGGCGTTGGTCTGGTACGTGCTGGCGGTCGGCTGCCTGTACGTGCTGCGGCGGCGCGAGCCGGAGATGTTCGGCAACTACCGCGCGCCGCTCTTGCGCGCTCTGCCGGCAACCGTCGTGCTGCTTTCGGGATTCGCGATTTACGTTTACAGCGGCATCGACGTCAAAGTCGTTCCACTCACCGCCTTTCTCTATGCGATCGGGCTGAGTTATTACTGGTTCTGGGCGCACCCACGAATCCAAACGGCCGCGCCGGAGGAGCTTTCGGCGCGACGGGCGCGGAGCACAAGCGAAGGATCACCGTGACAAAGACGATCGACACGGCTCACCGTGCAACCGACGCCGGCGAAGGTCCCCCGCGACCATCTCCCCTGCTCGAATGGCTCGCGGCCACCGTGCTGCTGCTGGTCGCCGTGGCCCTGGCTTGGATGACCCTCGTCGCCTACCGGCCCGACTGGCTGCGGCTCGCCTCCCTCAAAGTCGAAGTGCTCGCGATCCTGGGATTACTGACGGCCGCCCTGCTTCTCGTCAGTGCCGTGGCCCTGCGAAACACGCGGGACTGAAGCCGCCTTCAATACGCGCTCGACGCGGGACATGTTTGTTCCCAGACTGTCATCCGGATTTTTTATTCACGATGACGCCGATCATGCGACCTGTCT
>CAYWOV010000462.1:0-4047 GCA_964459965.1 uncultured Planctomycetaceae bacterium
TATTGCTAGCGGGCATGAAGATTCTTTTTCGGAGGGAGCTTTCGATGCAGACGAATAAATACCCCGTATGTGGCATGGAAATCAAGAACGGCGGAGTTCAGGCGAAGCTCGGCGGCCAACAGGTGACCGTTTGCTGCTCGCAGTGCGCGAAAAAAGCCCAGGAGAATCCGGCGCAGTATGCCGGTGTGACCAAGTGAACGCTGTTTGGCCCTCGGCTTAACTTGTGTCCATCGACGTCGGCGGCCGCTCAACGCGGCCGCTTTTTTGCGCTTGCCAACGACAAGATTCTCTGAGCGTCGATAGACGCTGTGTAATGCCCTGTGCCCTTTTCAAGAGCGCCGACTTCCGTGACGGACCGCGCCGGCGGCCCACAAAAGGCTTCGATCCGTCCACAGCCACTTGCGGCCCAGGAAACATGACGACCGCAGCGTGCGACTCGGTCGGCGCAACGCAGGCGACGAAACAGAGATGCCCCAGTGAAACGTGCGCCGGTGCAGCGTGGGCCAATACGTGCACCGGGCCACGGCAGACGAAGAATTCAATCGAAGCCTAACGCCAGGAACGGCCGGGCGAAATTGGGGACTTCCCTACGTGGAGTTTGCACTGATGGGCCACTCAATGTTCTGCGGCCGACGGCTATTGCACGCGGGTCGCCAGGCCGTTTTGGAGCGTGGCCCAGGCGGCGCAACGCGCCCGCAAGTTGCGTTCACGACGGCTCGTTTGACGTGCTCCGTCGCTTGCGGACCGGGAAGTTCGTTCGGGCAAAGTCTCCGAAGAGTTCCACGGCCCTTTGATCGTAGGCGCGTGCCGCTTCGCGCTCAGTCGGGAAGACAACGCGAACTCGAACCTTTCCGCAGGCGGCAGTGGTTCCAACGTGATTCTGATCTTTGGGATTCGACTCCTGCAATGCAAGAAGTCAACGATGGGAATGTTGCGGCTGCCGCGCGAATGAGTGTCGGGACGAAGAAGCCCCGGCATCGTCGGCGGGATTTCCGCGATCTGCTATGATGGCTGAAAGACAACTCGGTACTGGGCGGCGCGATTCGGGCAAAGAGATGCCGGCGAGCCTTCGGCCGCCCAACATCAACTCTCCCCGGGTCAGAAAGCCGCCATGAGAAGCCGTCTGCCGATTGCCGTCTCGATTCTTGTCCTCTTGGCGCTCGCACAGGCGGCTTGGGCCCAGCACCGTCTCGTGGTGCAGGGAAACGGGAAGCTGGCGATCGTCGGACGAGACGGCCACGTCGAGTGGCAGATGCCCTGGGATAGCATCCATGACGTTCATGCGCTGTCGGGCGGGACGCTCATGGTCCAGCAGGGACCGAGCAGAATTGTGGAGATTGACGTCGCGAGACGGAAGATCGTTTGGGCTTACGATTCGGCAACATCGAACGGAAACAAGGGACAGCGGGTCGAGGTCCACGCATTTCAGCCGCTGGCCGGCGGACGCGTAATGATTGCCGAGAGCGGGCCAGGACGAATCATCGAAGTCGATCGGACCGGCACGCTGCTCCATGAGGTCAAGCTTAAGATTGATCACCGCCATCCGCACACCGACACGCGTCTGGCCCGCCAACTTAACGAGGGCCATTACCTCGTTTGCCACGAAGGGGACGGCGTGGTGCGCGAGTACGACCACGCGGGCCGCGTGACGTGGGAATATCCCATCCCGCTCTTCGGCCAATCGCCCAAACCGGGTCATGGCCCGGAGGCTTATGGGAACAAGTGCTTCGCGGCCGTTCGGCTGCCGAGCGGAAATACTTTGATCAGTACCGGGAACGGTCATGGCGTGCTCGAAGTCACGCCGCTGAAAGAGATCGTCTGGCAAATCCAGCAACGCGATCTTCCCGGAATCACGCTTGCCTGGGTCACGACGCTCGAAGTCTTGCCGAGTGGGCACTACCTCATCGGGAATTGTCACGCCGGGCCAGATCAGCCCCTGGTGATCGAGCTTGATCCGAAAACGAAAAAAGTCGTCTGGACGTTCGATCAATTTGAATCGTTCGGGAACTCGGTCTCGAATTCACAGGTTCTCGACGCCGGGGGTTCCGTCCTTCGCTGATCAATCCAGGATCCGACCTTCTCCGCCAAGGGCACATTGTCGACGCCCGTGGGATCTGGCAAAATTGACGGAGCGAGGCGGCGGCGCTTGTGCTGCGCCTCGACCTGCCTCAACTCGGAAGCCGCGTGACGGCGCTGCTTCGACCCGACATCCTTCCGTCGATCGGTTCCTGCCGCTTGATCAAGTTTCCAGAAGGATCGAGGTCCAAACCGCCGATGCTGCGACAAAGAGCGCTCGGTCATGCCATTTGGGTAGCCTTGATCATTGCAATTGCGCAGGTCGCGAGCCTTCAGAGAATTGCGGCGGCGGATCCTGTGCCAAACGGTTCAGCCCGGAAGGTTGATTTCGCCCGTGAAGTGCAGCCGGTCTTGGCAAAACGCTGCTTCCGGTGCCATGGTCCCGACAAGGCCGAAGCCGGTTTGCGGCTCGATCTTCGGGAGCGGGCCTTCGCCAAGCTCGAATCGGGATCGCACGCCCTAGTCGCCGGAGACGTTGCCGAAAGTGAACTGCTCAAGAGGGTCAGCTCGATCGACTCGTCCGAGCGAATGCCACCCGAGGGGAAGCCCCTGACGACGGCGGAAATCGGTTTGATCCGTCGTTGGATCGTCGAGGGGGCCGCGTGGGAAGTGCACTGGGCGTTTCGGCCTCCGATTGCGCATCAACCACCCTCGGTCCGAAACGGGTCGTGGGCCCGCAATCCAATCGACGCGTTTATTCTCCGTCGCCTGGAACAAAACGGCCTCGCGCCAGCTCCGGCGGCCGAAAAGATCGCTTTACTGCGCCGGGCGTATTATGACTTGATCGGTTTGCCACCCACGCCCGCCGAGGCGGACGCGTTCCTTACCGATCCTTCGCCGACCGCCTATGAATCGGTCGTCGAGCGGCTCCTTGATTCGCCCCGCTATGGTGAACACTGGGCACGTCACTGGCTCGACGTCGTCCGTTTCGCCGAGACGAACAGTTTCGAGCGGGACGGAGCGAAGCCGCACGCCTGGCGCTACCGTGACTATGTGATCCGTGCTTTTAATGCCGACAAACCCTACGACCGGTTCATCCGCGAACAATTGGCCGGCGACGAATTGCCGGACGCGACTCGCGAGTCGATGATCGCCACGGGATACTACCGCCTCGGGCCGTGGGACGATGAGCCGGCTGACAGGTTGCAGGCGAAGTACGACGCCCTCGACGATCTGGTGGCGACGACGGGACAAGTCTTTCTCGGCCTGACCGTGAATTGCGCCCGTTGCCACGATCACAAGA
The DNA here is from genome assembly GCA_964459965.1 of uncultured Planctomycetaceae bacterium. GTDB lineage: Bacteria > Planctomycetota > Planctomycetia > Planctomycetales > Planctomycetaceae > DASPSM01. The sequence goes on from CAYWOV010000462.1 coordinate 3,320, forward strand.
TCGATCCCATCTCGCAAAAGGACTACTACGGACTGCTGGCGTTCTTCAACAACATCACGCCGTACGAAACCAGAGGCCCCAACATCGAGGTGCCACTGCTCGACGGCGACCGCGAACGCGAACAGTTTCGCGCCTCGACTCGTGAATTCAACGAGAAGCGGAAAAAAAACCCGGCGGAATTGTCGGCTTTCAATAACGAACTGCGGACTCGATTCCCAACGAAAACGAAATCGCCGCTGGAACTTTCCCAGTTGATCAAGCAGAAAGGGGCGATCGTTCTTGGCGAGGCAAAGTTCAATCGATATCGTGCGCTGCAAGCTTCGCTGCGCCGCTTGAAGCAAGAGGCGATTCCAGCCGACTACGCGTTGTGCGTCACCGAATCGGGCCTGCAGGCGCCGGAAACATTCGTGCTCAAGCGGGGCAATCCGCGTTTGGTGGGCGAAAAGGTCGAGCCGTCGTTTCCGCGAATTCTCGACTCCCGTCCGCCGCGGCTTTCGCCGCCGCAGGCGAAGACGCATTCGACCGGCCGACGACTCGCGCTGGCAACCTGGATCGCCTCGCCTGACAACCCGGCGACCGCCCGCGTGATGGTCAATCGCATCTGGCAGCATCATTTCGGTCGAGGGATCGTCCGCTCACCCAATAACTTTGGCTACCTTGGGGATCGGCCGACGCACCCCGAATTGCTCGACTGGCTGGCCGCCGAGTTCGTCAAAAACGGATGGCAC
>CAYWOV010000463.1:0-4039 GCA_964459965.1 uncultured Planctomycetaceae bacterium
CCGATTATCCGCGGCCAGGCCGTCAGCCGGGATCTCGAATACGGCCTCGTGGTCTCCGGCCGTCTTCAACACGGCCTCGACGCTGACGTCGCGCTGTTCGCCGGCGGCCAGCGTCACCGTTTGGGCCGGCAGCGGCTGATCGTCGAGCGTCACGCCGAGACGGACCTCTTTCTTAACGTGCGAAAAGTTGGTGACTTGCACCACGAGCCGGATCGGCTGGCCGACGAGCGGCTGCACGGGCAGGTGCCGGGGCGACGAAAGGGCCACGTTGTCTGGGGTCGGCGTGCGCACGTCGATCAGGGCCACCTGCGTATCGGACCACAAACCGCCCACCTTGCGTCCCTGGGCGATCTCTTGCCAGTTCGTGCGCTGCAAGTCGGAGAGGATCACGAGCCGCCGCTCGCCGTCGTGCGCCGCCAGCAATTGGCCGGCAAGCGCCAGCGCCTGCAGCAAGTCGGCCCGTTCGAAGGTGGGCTCCAGGCGGTTCAATTCGTCCCGCAGCCCGGGCACGTTGGCGCTGAGCTTCGGATAAACCGCACGTGGATGGGCCGTCGCCAGCACGACGTTCGCCACGTCGGTCCCCACGCGGAGCGAGTCCAGCGTGCGAATGCCCGTGGCCCGCAGTTCGCTCAGCACGCTGATTTCGTCGGCGCATTGTGCACTCGAGGCGCTGGCGTCAACGAGCAACACCACGGCGGCCCCTTTGCCGGCTCCGGCACTCTTCGTCCGCGCGTCGAGCCAGAGGGGCCGGCAGAACGCGAACACGAGCATGGCCACCGCGAGGCATCGCAGCAACAAAAGAATCCACCGCCTGAGCCGATAGAACCACGACTGCGTGGCCACCGAGGCCCGCAGCAATTGAATGGTCGGAAACACGATCGCCTGCCTCGACCGCCGATTCAAAAGATGGGCCACGATCGGCAACGACAACAAAGCCAGCCCTCCGAGCAAGGCGGGCGTCGTCAGCTCCAGGAAGGCCAAAATAGAAGTGGACATCGGCATGAGAATCTAGCCGCGGACCGCGCGACGGGTGAGGTAGCGCTCCAGAACGCGGTCGTATGGTTCGGACGTCGGACAGAGCGAGTAGTTGATGCCGTTGGCTTTGGCCTGTCGCTGCCAACTGTCGAGAAAATCTTGCAGCTTGGTTTCGTAGGCGGTCCGCACGTCGGCCACGTTCAGCCGCACGCGGCCCTGCGTTTCACTGTCGATGAACAGGCCGTTTTCGATCTGCGGCAAGCGCAGCTCGTCGCTGTGCAGCACATGAAACAGGATCGCTTCGCCCCCGCGGTGATGGACGATCGACAGCGAGCGGAGAATCGCGTCGCGGTCTTCCAACAGATCGCTGAAGACGATCAGCACTTCGCGGCGGCCGATGCGACCCGCCAGGTCGCGAATGGCCTCGGGGAGACGCGCTTCGTCCCGCGGCCGGGCCTGCTCCATGGCGTCGAGGATCGCCGACAGGTGCGACAACGCGCTACGAGCAGCCAGAAACTGCGATAGGCCGCCTTGTGCCAGCGAGAAACCCACGCGGTCGTGCTGCTTGACGATGAGAAAGCCGATCGCCGCGGCGAGCGAGCAGGCGTAATCAAACTTGCTGGGCTGAGAGTCGGTCGGCGGAGACACCCAAGGAAGCAGCGACCGCCGCCGCGCATCTTCGACCCCGCGATACGCCATCGACGCCGACGCGTCCACCAGCAGGTTGACGGTGAGGTCGGCCTGATGCTCGAAGATCTTGATGAACAACTTGTCGCTGCGTCCGTAGATCTTCCAATCGATGCTGCCGATCTCGTCGCCCGGGATGTATTGCCGATAATCGCGGAACTCGACACTTTGCCCGATCTGTGGCGTCGCGTGCTGGCCCGAGTACTGTCCCTCGATCGGCTTGCGTCCGGTAAAGAAAAACTGCGTCAGCCTGCGGAGATCCTGCAAACGGAGATATTTCCGATTGATGCCCGCGGGCTTGGCGACAGCGGTTGAGGGAGGAATGGGCGGAGCCGGCTTATTAGGCATAGTTCGGCTCGGGCGTTTTTTCGAGGATGTGCCGGATGATGGCGGCCGCGTCGATCCCTTCGCCCGCCGCGTTGTAATTGGGCAGCACGCGATGGCGAAGAACCTGCGGCGCAACCTGGCGGATGTGCTTGGCCGAGACGGTCGGTTGGCCGTCGAGCACGGCCAGCGCCTTGGCTCCCAAAATCATGTGCTGACTGGCCCGCGGGCCGGCCCCCCACGAAACGTATTGCCGCACATAGGGCAACGCGTCCGGTGTATCGGGACGGGACGAGCGGGCCAACGCGACAGCGTACGTCACCACGTGCCGCGAAACGGGCACGCGACGCACCAACTGCTGGAACGACATGATCTGCTCGAGCGAACACACCGGCTCAACCGTGGGCAGGGCTTCCTCGGTCGTGGCCAGCACGATGTTCTCTTCCTCTTCTCGCGAGGGGTAACCCATCCACAGGCTGAACATGAAGCGGTCGAGCTGCGCCTCGGGCAGCGGATACGTGCCTTCCTGTTCGATCGGATTCTGCGTCGCGAAGACGATGAACGGCTGAGCGAGCCGATAGGCCTTGCCCATGCTGGTGACAGTTTGCTCCTGCATGGCTTCGAGCAGGGCGGACTGCGTTTTGGGCGGGGTGCGATTGATCTCGTCGGCCAGAATCAGATTGGCAAACAATGGTCCCGGCACGAAACGCATGCTCCGCGCGCCGGTCGCCGGGTCTTCTTGCAAGAGTTCCATGCCGATGATGTCGGCCGGCATCATGTCGGGCGTGAACTGGATCCGCTTGAAGCTCCACGAGAGGACTTGTGAAACCGTTTTGACGAGCAGCGTTTTCGCCAGACCGGGCACGCCGATGATCAGCGTGTGCCCCTGCGAAAAGACGGCCGCCACGATCGAGCGGACGATCGCCTCCTGCCCGATGATCACGCGGCCGATCTCGCGCTCGAGTTTGCGATAAGCCTCGTGAGCCTGCCCGAGCAGCTCCAGATCGCCGCCGGCCAGCGGCCGAAGCTCGCCGGGGCGGCCAGCGGAAACGCGGTCGGGCAAGGCGTCCAGCGTGCTCATTTGGTCGTACTCGTTTGAGTTGATCGCAGCGCGAGTTCCTTTTCCAGCAGTTCGAACAACTGCTTCTCGCTCTCCGGCCGGCCTACGATGGCCCGCATGCCGGGCGAGAGAATCACGGGAACTCGCTCTGCTCCACTATTGTGATAGGCGGTGACGTTCTGCTCAATCTGGCGGTCGATCCACGGGTCTTTGAGAGCCTGGGCGAGAGCCGCCGCCGAAGTCAATTCCTCGGCCTTGCGACGCGCCTCGGTCGGATCGCGGGGAGTCTCCGGTTCGAAGAGCCACGCATCGAATTGAACAAAGGCTTTCCGGTCGACCCGCCACACAGCCAGCGCTAACCGAGCCAGTTCGCAGGCGTGCTCGAAGCGCGGCTCGGTCTCCTGCCAAAAGGGATTGCACTTGGTGTTGAGCGGCGTGGGCAAGAGCAAGACGGCGAATTCGTCCTTGTGTGCGGCCATGCCGTTCAGCAGATAACCGTGCGTCGCCCGGCAGTGTGGACAGCAGTAATCGAACAGCACGACTAGCAGCTTGGGCGCATCAGCCGAGCCGAGGGCGGGCAATTCGTGCGGCGCCAGCGTGAGTCGTCCGTTCAGGACTGAAACAAGTCGGTCTGGTCCGGGACCCGTGTCGGCGTTTTCGTCCGCGGGAAGCCGCTGCACGGCCGGCGGATGATAGTCAACCAACGTTTGTGCCAACCCGATCCCGGCGACCGCGAGCACACCTGCCGCTACGGCCACTTTCCGAAAATTCGGTGCGGTCGCAAACACGATTGCAGCGACGAGCAAGCCGACCCCGTGCTCAGCCAGGCACCAAGGACAGATCGCCTTGATCACTAAAAACTGTAAGCCGACAAACCAAATGGCCGCGGCGACCAACAGCGCGGCGAAAAAACTCAAAGCCGACCAGGCGCGCAGATATTGAAGCGGCAACCTGGCAAACCGCAGCGAGGCGAAACAGATCAAGATGCCCCAG
>CAYWOV010000464.1:0-4034 GCA_964459965.1 uncultured Planctomycetaceae bacterium
AGGCAAAGCCTGTCTCTATGATCGACTCTTCCCGCGGGCGAACTTTGGGCGCTTCAAGTTCAAAGACGTGCACAATGCCGAGATGCACGCGGCCGACATCGGTCAGGTCGTCGTTGATAAGTCCCACGCACTGCTGCGTATAGGCCGACTCCAGAAACACTTCCTCCTCGATTTCGCGCCGCATGGCCGCCAAATAAGAGGCCTCCGCCGTATCGGCATCGGTCGAAGAAATATGCCCCCCGATTCCGATCGAACGCAAACCACGCAGTCTTCCTTCGCCCTGTATTTTTCCCCGGCGATAGTGGAAGACGTTCTCTCCACAGCGAAAGATGCAGTACGGGATGAGCTGTTTGTAACTCGGATCGGTTTCGACTTCGTCGCGCGGTCGGTACGTCGTGTAATTGGCGTCAAACAGCGTCTTGAAATAAGGCGTGGCATTGGCCATGAAACCTTGAAAGTGTCCCAGCTGATGAAAGAGCAGCGTCGGAATGCACAAAACGTGTTCCTGGGGCACTTGGCTTACCGACATCTGTGGCACCTGATCCTTTCAAACAGTTTCACGATAAGAGTTCGTTGATTTTCGCTTTGACATCGTCGGACCGCATCAGCGTCTCACCGACTAGGATTGCGCGGACGCCCGCCCGTCTCAGTGTGTGCACGTCGCTCTGAGTGCGAATTCCGCTCTCACTCACCAAGAGCGATTGGCGAGTGATTCGCGGAGCGAGGCGAACGGTGTGTTCGAGGTCGGTAACGAAAGTCCGCAGGTCGCGGTTGTTGATTCCGACGAGCGCCGGCTCGAGTTTGAGCACGCGGTCCAGATTGTTGTCGTCGTAGAGCTCGACCAACGCGTCCATTCCCAGCTCGCTGGCATAGAAGTAGAGATCCCGCAACCGACAATCGTCCAGACACTCGGCGATCAGCAAAACACAATCGGCACCAGCGGCGCGCGACTCGAGCACCTGATAGCGATCGATGAAAAAGTCCTTCCGGAGCACGGGAATGTCAATCGCTTGGCGTAGGGCCATGAGATCGTTGAGAGATCCGTGAAAGTACTTCTCGTCTGTCAGCACGCTGACGCACGACGCACCGTACTTCTCGTAAGCGACTGCGGTCTCAACCGGATCAAATTCGGAGCGGATCACGCCCGCCGAAGGCGACGCCCGCTTAACCTCGGCAATCAGGGCGATTGGGGCTCGGGCGGCGAGCGCCGCGGCAAATCCCCGGACCGGGGGAGCGTCCGCCAAGCGCGCTTCGAGTTGGCTGACCGGACACTCGTGTTTGGCCCGATCGACCTCAGTCCGCTTGTGCGCTACGATCTCCCGCAAAATGTCTGACATCGCGTCCGATGATACTGCGCCAGCCGCCCGGATTAAACTGGCCACCAAATCGCCAAAGACACTCCTACTGTGGGCGTTTTCGACAAGAGAGTTGCCGCGGCGCCGATCGGCGATCGCGGTTGACCGCAGTCATCGCAGACCGTTAGGTTCAACGCTACGAGCGATTCCCGCGATTCAAGCGAGCTGCTGATTTGATCGACGTTCCCTCACTCGTGATGACTTTGCTGCTAGTCGGCATGTTGCTCGCGCTCGGTGAGACGGCCCGCGCGCTGGTGATGGGCGACATGTTCACTCAACAACAATCGCGACGTCGCCTCGTCGTCGAGCCGCACGTCGCGGCAATTGCGATTCTTTTTCTCGTGGTGTACGTCGTCCCTGCGATGGTCGACTTAGCGATTGGCACGCGGCCACGCGAAGCGGCCTCCGACGCCGGCGTGATCTTTTCGATCGCTACGAGTTTCGTGATTGTCGCGGCCGTTGTCCCGCTTTTAGCAGTCACCGGACGCAACGCACTTGCCGACTATGGCATCGACCTCCGTGGATGGCGGGCCGAAATGCGGTTCGGCGCCCTTGGCTATCTCGTGGCGACCCCACTGGTTATCTCGCTACTGGTTGGGATGAGTTCGATGCGCGCGCCGGAGAATGAACATCCGTTCTTGAAACTGCTGGCCGCTGCCAACCCTTGGGAAACCGTCGGCGTGGCATTCGCGGCCGTCGTGGCCGCTCCCTTACTCGAAGAGTTGCTTTTCCGCGTTCTCTTCCAGGGACTGCTTGAGTCGCTCGTGCGTCCCCGGCTCGCCATCCTTCTCCCCGCGCTGATGTTTTCCGCCGTGCACGGAAGTTCCGACGCAATTCCTCTGTTCCCTTTGTCGCTCGTACTGGGCGTGCTCTACCACAAGCGCCGCAGCTATATCGCGGTCATCACCGCTCACGCGATGTTTAACGCCACTTTTCTCGTGCTTGCGCTGCGGGCCCGAAATTGACCTGGCCGAGGCAGCGGGACTCTATCCGGCCCGTCGAAACGCACGCCGCGCCCGGTTAACATAAGTGGTCCGACAAATTTGTCCGTTTCGGGAGTCCGTCGTCGATGAGAGCCGTTGCCGTTCGCCCCGGCAAGAAGGATAGCGTCCATCTGGCCGAGTTGCCGATGCCGCGGATTGAGGAAATTCCCGAGGGACGAGGCGTACTGGTCAAGGTGCTGCGGGTCGGCGTTGACGCGACCGACCGCGAAATCAACGAAGCGCTGTACGGCAACGCGCCTCCCGGTTTTGACTTTTTGGTGTTGGGACACGAGTCGTTCGGACGCGTGGAAGCCGTCGGCCCGCGGGTGACCAACGTCAAACCGGGCGATTACGTCACCTGCACGGTCCGGCGGCCAGGCAGTTCGATCTTCGACGACATCGGACGCTCCGATATCACGAGCGAAGAGGTTTATTACGAGCGCGGCATCAACCTGCTGCACGGTTTTTTGACCGAGTATTACGTCGATCACTGCCGGTTCGTCGTGAGAATGCCCGTTGGCCTGAAGCATCTGCACGTGTTGGCCGAGCCGATGAGCTGTGCGGCGAAGGCCGTGCAGCAGGCGTACGAGGCCCAGCGACGGCTGCAAGTTTGGGAACCGAAACTTGCCTTCGTCACGGGCGCCGGGCAGATTGGCCTTTTGGCCACGCTGATCCTGCGACTGCGCGGATTGCAGGTCTACACGATTGCGCGCACAGGCAAACCGTGCCACAAAGGCGATGTCGCCGAGGGCTTCGGGGCAACGTATGTGAGCACGCGCGAGACGCCGCTCAAAGAGCTCGCCCGCCGGGTCGGCAAGCCAGACCTGATCATCGAGGCAACCGGGAGCAGTGCCGTCGCGTTCGAGGCGATGGAGATCGTGGGCCATAACGGTGTCGTCGTCTGGACGGGCATCACCGGGGGCAAGCGGGCAATCGAGGTTCCCGCCGACCAAATTAATCTGAGCTGGGTTCTCGGAAACAAACTTCTGGTCGGTTCGGTCAACGCCAATTTCCGGCATTTTGAAATGGGGATTGCCGACCTTGCCTTGGGAGAGATGACCTACCCCGGCGTGATCGAAAAGATCCTCACGCATCCGGTCGACGGCCTGGAAAACTACCGTGAGATGATGCGTCTACTGGTCGAAGACCAGAGTGCGCTCAAAGTCTTCATGACCGTTGCCGAGGGTTAATCCGCGCCAATTCGTCCCGCAACTCGCGACGCAGGACTTTGCCCAAGCTGTTTCGCGGTAGCGCGTCCACGAAAACCAGAATGCGTGGTTGCTGATAGTGTACCAACCGGTCGTTCCACCACCGGCGTAGCGTCGCTTCGTCCAAGGTCGTCTCACTGCGGACGACGGCTGCCGCCACGAGTTCGCCGCGTTGGGCGTCCGGGACGCCGAGAACGGCGCATTCCCGCACCCCGGGACACTCGCCGAGCACGCGCTCGACCACTTGCGGATAGACGTTGTAGCCGCTCGTGATGATGAGGTCGTTCTTGCGCCCGACCAGCGTCAAGAAACCGGCGTCATCCAACGTGCCGAGATCCCCCGTGTCGAACCAGCCGCTCGCCAGTGCAGACTGCGTCGCGTCCGGTTTTCGCCAGTATTCGCGGAAGAGGTTCGGACCGCGAAGGACCACAGTGCCGACCTCGCCGGCCGCAACAGGAGTGCCGTCCGGTCGAAGAACCTGTCGCTCG
>CAYWOV010000465.1:0-4029 GCA_964459965.1 uncultured Planctomycetaceae bacterium
GCCGGATGGTCGTCGATGAAGATCGGAATCTCGCTCAACTCGTGCGAGGCGTCGAGCAGTTTTTGCCGCTGTTCGTCGTCGATATCGCCGTTGCGGAGCTTGTGCCCGTCGATCTGGGCCGCCATGCACAGGAAACGTTCCGCCAGCTCGAGCTTCGATTGCTCGAGACTGAAAAGCAGCACGCCGTGGCCCGTTCGAGCGATCCCTTCGGCCCAGTTGCACACGAGTGCCGTCTTGCCCATGCTGGGCCGGGCCGCCAGGATGATCAGTTCGGCCGGTTGGAAACCGGTCGTCAGATGGTCCACGTCAACGAAGGTCGTGCTCAGACCGCTGACACTGCCCGGCGACTGCATCCGGTCGCTGATGCGGGAAAACGTCTCCAGGAGAATGTCACCGATCGACAGCTTGGCGTCGCTCTCCTGCTGTTCCAGAATCGAGAAAATCTTCTGTTCGGCCTCGCGGAGAACCTCGTCCGCAGTTCGGCTGGAGTCGTAACAGCTTCGCAGCACATCGGTGCAAGTACCGATCAGCGTCCGCTGCACATACTTTTCATGGACAATGTCCGCGTAGTACCGGACGTGTGCGGCGTGGGGGACCGTTTCCAGAATGTCGTGCAGGTAAGCCGGGCCGCCGGTCTCTTCGAGCAGCTTTTCGCGGCCCAATTCCTCGGCGAGCGTAACCGGATCGATTGCCGAAAGACCGCGGTCGCGCATGCGGCAGATCGTGCCATAGATTCGCTGATGTGCGTCGAGATAGAAGTGGGTCGCCTTCAAATAAGAGGCGACTTCGTCGACCGCATCGTTCGAAAGCAGCATGCTTCCGAGTACGCTGCGCTCCGCCTCGAGATTTTGTGGAGGGAGCTTCGCGGTGAAATCTTCGTTGGCGGCCATCCCTGCCGTCTCCGCTATCGGCTTTCGAATCGGGCTCTATCGCTGCGAGCATTCAGGTGACGCGATGAAATTCTCGTTTTTGCCGACGATTTTCACCGCGAGACCGCTACTTGTTGCTGGAAATCGCTCTAAGTGCTTGCCGCGGGAACGACCCACACTTTGACTTCGGTCTTGACATCGGAATGCAGCTCGATCTTCACGGTATACATGCCAAGTTCTTTGAGCGGACCATCCAGTCTGATATGGTCGGGTTCCACCTGGTATCCAGCCGATTTCAGCGCTTTGCTGATGTCGTTGGCCACGATTGAACCGTAGAGATGGCCTTCCTTATTTGCGTTGGCTTCCAGCGTGACGCTGTACTTGCTGACGGCGTCGGCCTTTCCCCGAAGTTCCTTCACGCGCTGGACCTGCAATTCGGCGACTCGCAGTTTGTGACGATTCACCATCCGCTTGTTGTGGTCGGTCGCGACGGCCGCCAGCCCCTGAGGCAATAAATAGTTGCGAGCGTACCCCGGCTTAACGCGAACAATCTCTCCCTGATTTCCGAGGCTCGTCACGTCTTCCGTCAGCAGGACGTCGATCGACGTCCGACTGGACCCGCCGACACCCGCAGTCTTTTTCCGTTTCGTCATGACAAATTACTTTCCTCTCTGAGTGGCCGAAAAAGGCCGGCCCAGCGCGTCTGTCAAACCGCGGGCGGCTTGCTAAGTTGCCGTGACGGACGGCGAACGGTTGATCGACGACTCGTGAACGTTGGTTAGAACGGAACCTCGTCTTCGGGCGATGCCTCTTGTGGCGAGTCGTGATATTCCTCGATTGGAGCCTGGCTTTCGGCAGACGGACGACCGCCGCCCCGCGGCGATTCGGCCCGTCCGGTGTCGCCTCGCGCGCCCTCCGGCCGTTGCCCGTCGCCTCGCGGTCCGACCATGGTCATGTTTTCGCCAACAACGCGGAGTTTCGAACGTTTTTGCCCGGACTCTTTGTCGTCCCATGTATCCAGTTGCAAACGTCCCTCGATCAGGACTTGGCGGCCTTTGGCGAGATACTCGCCGGCCACTTCCGCTTGCCGACCCCAAAGTGTCACGTCGACGAACGTTACCTCTTCCCGCCGCGAATTCGTCTTTTGATCAAACCACGTCCGATTGACGGCCAGTCCAATTTCCGAGACCGCTGTGCCGCCGGGAGTGTAGCGGACCTGCGGATCGCGCGTCAGGTTGCCGAGCAAAATCACTCTGTTAAAACTTGCCATCGTCCGCTCCCCCCGTTCGCGGAGCCGACCGGAGATTTATTCGATCGCGTCCGGGATCTCTTCGGAATCAACTTCGCGCGCGCGTTCCCGATCGTGGCCTCGGTCGCGGTCACGACCGCGCGGCCGGTCCGACTCTTCCTCGTGAGCTGCCTCATGCGGATGCCACTCGCCGGAAATCGCCTGCACCATTGCGTCAAACAAGACCTGCGGATGCTGCACCACGACGTGCCGCAATACGAGATCGTTCAATTTGCAGGCCCGGATGAGATCGCGAATGCCTTCGCCGCGCATTTTGTAATAGACGAGGTAGTGCAAACCCTTGCGGTGGCCCTTGATCGCGTAAGCCAACCGTCCGTCCTGCCAGGGGCGATGAGCGACAATCGATCCGCCGCACTTCTCAATCATTCCCAAAATCTGATCGGCCGAGCCCTTGGCGTCGGTCGCAAAACGTCCGCTGTCGAGAAGGAACATGCCTTCGTACAGTTTCTCGGGGGCCGCCGTCTTTTCCGCCACTGTCGTTTCTGCCACTTCAATCTCCCAGTTTCTATCGCATTCCCCGTTGTACCGAGTTCGGCCGTATTTGCAACGCCGCGTCCGGCGTTTGCCGATTCAATCCGCCGGACCATTCACCTGATTCATCGCCCGATCGAGACCCGACCGGATCCAGATTTCAACCCCTTCGGCCGCCCGAACCAGGGCCTCCTCCATCGGTTTCATTTCGTTTCTGCGAAATCGGCTTAAAACGAAGTCGGCCGCGTCCATCTGCTCAGGCGGGCGGCCGATGCCAATTCGCAGACGCGGAAACTCCTCCGTCCCCAACCGGCGAATCGTATCCGCCAGTCCCTTTTGACCTCCTGCCGAACCCCCCGATCGCATTCTGAGCCGCGCCAACTCCAAGTTGAAATCGTCGCACACCAGGATCAGATCGCCCAGGGACAGTCCAAAAAAATCGACGATTTGCCGCACCGACCGGCCGCTTTCGTTCATATAAGTTTGGGGCGCAGCTAAGAGTACTTTTTCGGTTCCGAGCGTCCCTTCCGAAATATTCGCGTCGAAGCGAAGGCGGGGCTTTCCAGCTCCCAGGCGCGTGGCCAACTCATTGACGACCGCGAATCCCACGTTGTGCCGTGTTTGATCGTACTTCGGCCCGGGATTTCCAAGACCCATCACTACCTTCACGCCGCAACCTTCATGCGCCGGTCGAACGGTTCAGATTCAAGGTCGCAATGACGAAGCGTGCGGATCTTCGACATGGGCCCTTGGAGTTTGAACCTGGAACTATTTCTTCTCTTCGCCTTCCTCCTCGTCGGTCTCCTTGACCTTTCTGCCGACCAATTCGGGCTCGGCCGGTCCGGCTTCCACTCCCTCGGCCGTCGACTCTTCGGTTTCGAGGGCCTGCTTGACCTGAACGACAACCGTTTCCGGCTCATTCTTCGCGGTGGTATTCGGAGGAAGCTCCAACTCGCTGACGTGGATTGCTTGTCCGATCTGCAGCTCGGCAATCTTGACCTGAATACTATCGGGGATCTGAATCGCCAGGCACTCGAGCAAAACGTTGTGCAAGTGATGGTCGAGAATTCCTCCCGACAGTACCCCAGCCGCCACTCCCTTCAACACGATGCGAACTTGCACTTCGACACGCTCGTTCGGATCGATCCGCAAGAGGTCGATATGCTTGACGGCGGTGCCGAACGTGTCCCATTGAATATCGCGGAACATCGCCTTTTCGACGTGTCCCTCGACGTCTAGATCGACGACGCGCGTTCCCGCCTTCAGGACAGGAGCCAGCGAATCCCACTCGACTTCGAAGGAAATCGGATCCTTTTGGTGACCATAGACCACGCCGGGAATTTTCCCCGCCCGCCGCATGCGTCGGCAAGCCGTCGACCC
>CAYWOV010000466.1:0-1732 GCA_964459965.1 uncultured Planctomycetaceae bacterium
CGTGTGCTTTGTGATCACGGCGTGGAGTTGCAGCGACCTGTGCGGGATCGCACGTGTCGTGCGATTGGGCGCGCGTCACGCGGCCGAAGAGGCCTTTCGGTCGGTCAACCACGCGGCTGGACACGCTGGGCGGCGGCTCGCAGCCAGCCGGAGCGAGGCCTCAACTCAAGCGTTGTGTGACGTCGAGTGGCAGGGTCACGCACACGACGTCGCGATCTACACGGAAGCCAGAATCTCGGGCGATTGTTTTCTCAGGAGTTTGCTGATCTCGCCGAATTCCGCGGCGACCAGAGTTAGAACATCGTCCAAGCTGACAAGACCGACGAGATGGCCCTCGTGATCGACCACCGGCAATCGGCGGTAGGGCCCGCCACGCATGATTGCCAGCACCTCGTCGGTGGTTGTCTCTTCGTTGACGGTTTGCGGCAGTTGGCTCATGACTTCCCATACGCTCGCTTTGACCGGATCACAACATTCAACGAGTGCCCGAACCATGAGATCGCGGTCGGTGACGATGCCCAGCGGCCGTCGATCCTTGTCCACGACGACCAGGCTACCGACATTGCGTGCATGCATCCGCTGCGCAGCCGTAAGAACCGAATCGGTTAATTCGGCCGTGTCGACACTTCGAGTGCAAATTTGTCCTATAGGCATTTCCGTTTCCCTCCAAGGCGTTGGGTAGAGCGGCGCGAGAGGTACCGCTCAAGCAAGCCGCCTGACCTCTCCGGAACCGCCGTTGTTCGAAGACGACTCCGACATATTGGCGAGACGTCTTGGTCACTTCGGCAATCGGCTTTTTCTGTGTGCAGCCTTCTTTCGTCGGTCTTGTTCGATTCATCAGTTGCTGTCCGACACAGATTTTCCCGACGTGAAGGCGCGCCACGCGCTGATCAGGCCCAAAGGGCTTTCACTGGGAGGCCCGCGTTGATCGAATCGGTCGTTTCGCTTGCCTCTTGCGGACATCCGGGCGTTTTTATGACCAGAACAGGGCACCGAGATCGGCGCAAGACTGTCTCCGCGACGCTTCCTAACAGAATTCGCTTCGCTCCCGTACGACCGTGGCTGGCCATCAGGATTAGGTCTGTGTTGGAGTCCTCGGCCTCGCGAAGGATCGCCGCCGCAGGATTTCCTTCAACAATCCGCCGTTCCACGCAAACATGTGCGTCGTCCACCTGCAACTGGTCGAGACCGCTTCGCATTTGTTCGAAATACGCCTCTGACGGAGGGCCATAGATCGTAACCGCCGACGGCACGACCTCGAGGATGATCAGCCGGGCGCCCAAGTCTTTGGCGAGCGAGCTCGCGACGCGGAAGGCCGAACGCGAACACTCCGACTCGTCTGTCGGAAAGAGGATCGTCTTGATTGGGTGCATACAGTCCTCGATTGCTCACAGAGACCGAGAGGTCTCGACAGTTGGGCAGATCCAGCCGCCCACGCTTAATTACAAAAAGCAAACGAAGTGCCAACACGCGGGATCCGTGCGTGGAAGCGCGACAACTCTCAATTCCGCTGGCACGTGCGCCGCTCGAAGTGCATTTGGGCCTGCTGCAATCGTCACAAACATCGAATGGCGACATGTGCGTTTCCGCTCAGTTGACCCAAAACCGCACGCTGGCTGCGCGAATTTAAGGTCTTAGAAGCAAGGTCGAACGCTCGCTCGCAGCAATTCATAAGTGAATCACGAAAGACACGGCCTTACGTTGAAGATGGCGATCGCTTCCCGTAACTGTT
>CAYWOV010000466.1:1832-4023 GCA_964459965.1 uncultured Planctomycetaceae bacterium
ACGCTCGAGCAGGCCCGTCAAAAGGACTGGCACGACTTCTTCGCATTTGTCCTCGATCATCGTCTGCCCGACGGAACGGCGGAGGACCTCCTGCCGGAGATTCGGGACGCCGCTCCGAGTGCGGGAATCCTGATCGTCACGGGATATGCCGATCTGGCAGGGACAATTACGGCACTTCGGCAAGGCGTCGACGATTACATTCTCAAACCAATCGATTCCGAAGCCCTTCGAGCCAGCCTGATCCGCATTCGCAAGCTGCGCGAAGCGCGCGACCGTCTGATTCAGTCGGAACGCCTTGCCGCCATTGGCCAAATGGTCTCCGGAATTGCACACGAGAGTCGAAACTTTCTCCAAAAGATTTCGGCGGCCGCCGAGTCGCTCCAGTCGAAAGTCTCCTGGGATGCGGATGACGCGGCCGACCTTGCGAGTATTCGCCGTGGTTGCGACGGACTGACGCGATTGTTGAATGATTTGCGGGAGTATGCCGCGCCCATCACACTTGACCGATGCCGGTGTGACCTCGCGAATGTCTGGCGCTCGGCCTGGAAGAGTCTTGCACGCGAGCGCGTCGAAAAAGACGCAACGCTCATCGAATCCTCGAATGGCGAGAGCGTTTGGGCATCGATCGATCATTTTCGGATGGACCAGGTGTTTCGCAATCTCTTCGAGAACGCGCTGGCGGCCTGTTCACGTCCCGCACGAATTACCGTTTGCTGCGAAAAGTCGTCCGCGAGTGATATGCTGCGGATTACCGTTTCCGACAATGGATCTGGTCTCAAGGCTCCGCAACCGTCGACCGTGTTTGAGCCGTTTTTTACGACGAAGACGCAGGGAACGGGGCTCGGCCTGTCGATCGTCCGGCGCATTATCGAAGCGCACGGAGGCACCATCACCGCTCGCGACCAAAGTAAAGGTGCGACGTTCGAACTAGAAATCCCGAACCTCGCCGCCTTAAACAGCGAGCAGATCGTCGACCACTGAAGCAATGGATTACGAGCGAATCTACCACCGCTACCGCGAACTTCAGGCATACGTCGGCTGGACCGATGAGGACAGCGCGCGCGTCACGAATGCGGGACGACTGCTCAAGCCACACCTTTCATCACTAATCGAAGATTTTTACTCGGAGATTAAGCGGCATCCCGAGGCCGATAAGGTGTTTGCGGACGACGCCCAGGTGGAGCGGCTGAAAATCTCGTTGAGACAGTGGCTGGAACAATTGTTCGAAGGCCCCTATGGCGCCGAATACGCAATCCGCCGTTGGCAGGTGGGTCGGCGCCATGTCGACGTCGGACTGGACCACATCTACGCCCATGCGGCGCTGGCCCGTTTACGCCGGGGTTTGGCCCGCGTGCTTCGCGCCGAATGGCCCGCCGACGGGAGAGATTTCGATGAGACTCTTAATTCGCTCAACACGCTGATTGACCTCGATCTCGCGAAGATTGAAGATGCCTATGCGGCCGAGTACCTCGATCGGCTGCAGAAGAGCGAACGTCTCGCCGCGATCGGACAGATCGCCGCAGGCGTCGCGCATGAAATTCGCAATCCGCTCAACGTCGTTAAGACGTCGGTGTATTACTTGCTGAATGCAAAATCGCCATCCCCGGAAAGGGTCTCCGAACATCTCGCGAGGATTAGCCGGCAGGTGAACCATGCCAATGACGTCGTCACCGCCCTATCGAGCTTTGCGAAGCCCCCAGCGCCACAATTGAGCGCGGTCTCTGTGACCGACTGCGTGAAGGGTGCGCTCGAGCGCTATCCGGCGCCCAACGGAATTCAGGTCGTGTCGGACTTGCCGGCCGCCCTGCCCAATGTGAAAGCCGATGCCACGCAACTCGGCATTGTTTTCGGCAACCTGATCCGCAATGCGTGCGACGCGATGCCTGCCGGAGGAATTCTGACCGTGACCGCCGCGGGGTCCGATAGCTGCATCGAAGTCCGCGTTCGGGATACCGGCATCGGGATCGCACCAGACCATCTTGCAAGGATCACGGAACCCTTGTTTTCAACGAAAGCCCGGGGGATGGGGCTCGGCCTGGCGATTACCAATGCGATCCTCGTTAAAATCTCGGCAAAGCTTGTCGTAACAAGCGAAATCGGTCAGGGAAGCACGTTTACCGTGCAGATTCCGGTCGCAATAGGCGATTGATTTGGACGGACCAAACACGATGAAGGAAAGCGACATTCGCTC
>CAYWOV010000467.1:0-4018 GCA_964459965.1 uncultured Planctomycetaceae bacterium
CCGACGCCCGAAACGAAGTCAAATGGATTGCGCCCTGCAGCAAGCGGTCGATCGCCTCGACCAGGTTTTCCTCGGTCGGAACCGAACGCCCCAGGTCGACCAAAGTCGTCAATTCGTCGGTTCGCGACTCAACCAATCGGCCGGCCGTCGCCAGGCGATTAATCAGCTGCGCAAACGCGTCGGCCAGATCGCCGACCGACGAAAGCGATTGCCGGTTGCGAATGTCGGCCGGTACTAAGAGCTGCAAAAATCCGATCGGGCCTTGCCCGTCGCTAATTTCGGTCGACCAGCAGGACTCGGGATCGTTGCGCAGGCGGGACTCGACATCCTCAACGCGGCCGGCCGCCGCCGGCAGGAACCTCAGCTCCCAGCCGGATGCGTCGGAAAATTGCCGGCAGACGTCGCGAATCCAAACGTGCTGGCCGGTGGTAAGGGTCGTCATGGAGGAATTCCCAGTGGGCCGGGGCAACCGGCACCGACTGCGCGCAGAGTGTCCGTATCAAGATCGGCTACGAACTAATCCGGCGTGAACGGGGTGACTCAAGGGCCGGTTGGAGGGGAGAGGGAGGAGTTGAAGGGCAGGGGGAAGAGGGGGAAAGCCAAAATGAAACGGCACGCGAATGCGTGCCGTCTTGTCTTTTTCTGCCCCCTCTTCCCTCTACCCTCTACCCTCTACCCTCCCCCCTCAGCTAGCGTCTCGCTAGCCGATGCTTCAGCGGGACCCAGGCGGCGTTTTTTGCATTCGAGGCGACGCACTGCTGGATGAAATACATGCCCTCGACGCCGTCGTAAACGTTGGGATAGATCGTGTCGCGGGACTCGAATTTCTCGCCGGTGACTCGCTGGACGATCGCGTCGAAGGCGGAGCGGTAGACGTTGGCGAAGCCTTCGAGAAAGCCCTCCGGATGCCCGGCGGGAATGCGGCAGGCCGCCTTGCCGGCTTCGTTCGTATGCGGAGCATTTGGATCGCGGGTGTAGATCGCGTGGGGCTGGCCATTGCGGCGGTAGGTCATTTGATTGGGATCTTCCTGCCGCCAGGTGATCGCACCTTTGGTTCCGTCGACTTCGATCGCGTGATCGTTCTCGCGGCCGTGCGTGATCTGGCTGATCGTGATCGTCCCCAGCGCGCCGTTTTCGTAGCGGATCACGGCGGTGCCGTAATCGTCGAGCTGCCGCCCTTCGGCGAAGACCTTTAGCGTGCACGAGACTTCAACCGGATAGAGGCCGGTCAAATAGCGGGCCAGGTTGAAGGCGTGCGTGCCAAGATCGCCGAATGAGCCGGCGGCTCCCGACTTCATTGGATCGGTCCGCCACGAGGCCTGCTTTTGGCCGGTGCTTTCGATCCGAGAGCGCAACCATCCCTGTATATAGATGGAGCGGATGGCCTGAATCTCGCCGAGTTCGCCGGTATGGATCATCTGCCGCGCCTCCCGCATCAGCGGGTAGCCCGTATAATTGTGCGTGAGCGCGAAGACGACGCCCGACTTCTCGACCGTCGCCGCCAGGTCCTCGGCTTCGTAAAGATTGAAAGTCATCGGCTTGTCGCAGATGACGTTGAAGCCGGCTTCGACCGCCTTCTTGGCGATCGGGAAGTGCGTGTGGTTCGGCGTGGCGATGCTGATGAAATCGATGCGGCGATCGGGCGGCAGGGCCCGCTCCTTTGCGATCAGCTCATCGACGGAGCTGTAGGCCCGGTCGGGCGCGATGTCGTACGACGGGGCCGAGGCTTTCGCCTTCGCGGGATCGGACGAAAGAGCGCCGGCAACGAGGACGGCCCGGTTGTCGAGGATGGCTGCCGTCGCGTGAACCCGCCCAATAAAGGAGCCTTGTCCACCGCCCACCAGGCCCATCCGGAGCTTGCGCTGTAGCTTCCCGTTCGTCGTCTCCATGGTGTCCTCCTCAAGTTGCGTATCGGCCGAGCCCTCAGGTTACGGGGCGGGTGAGTGACTTGCAAATCCACGCCCGAAGCTTGCCTTGCAGTGACGCCTTCGACGCCTATAATCTCAGGCGTCCGCGAATTGCCGATCGCGGAGAACCCGGGTTGAAGGTCGCCGCCCCAACCGGACGGCGGCACCGGGATTGCGGGTGTAGCTCAGTGGTAGAGCACCACGTTGCCAACGTGGACGTCGAGGGTTCGAACCCCTTCACCCGCTTTTTTCATTGCGCACGACGAGGATACACCCATGGCTGCTGCGGACAAAGAAGCCGAAACGCACGACGACGTCGAGACAGAGGAGGCCTTGGCCGAACGGCCCAAGATGGACCTCTCCGTCGAGATCAAGAAAGCCGGCCCCTGCAAAAAGCACGTGCACGTGCGGGTGCCCCGAGCTGAGATCGACCGCTTCTACCAAGATACCGTCAAAGCCGAAGCCTCGGTCGCGGTTGTTCCCGGCTTTCGGCCAGGCCATGTGCCGGCCAAGCTGGTCGAAAAGCGCCTGCGTTCGGAGCTGGCGGCGAAGGTCAAACAGCGGGTGCTGTTTGAAAGCATGGAGCAGCTCTCGACGAACAAAGACCTGGATCCGATCAACGAGCCCGACCTCGACGTGGATTCGATCGAACTTCCGGACGAGGGCGACTTCGAATACGAGTTCGACGTCGAAGTGCGGCCCGAGTTCGACCTGCCCAACTACGACGGCCTCACCATTCAACGGCCGATCCGCACACTCACCGACGCGGATGTTGATAACCACGTTGAGAACTTCCTCTCACAATACGGACAGCTGGTTCCCCACGAAGAGCCCGTCGTGGGTGGCGACGTGGTGAGCGTTTCGATCGAGACGATGCACAACGAGCGAACGCTGCTCGAAGTGCCGGAGGTTTCGCTGCGGGTGCGGCCCGTGCTGCGGTTCACCGACGCCGAGCTGAATGGTTTCGACAAGCTGATGTCCGGCGCGCGGACGGGCGACGATCGCGTGACGGGAGTCAGCGTCGCCCGCGAGGCCGAGACGGTCGAGCTGCGCGGTGAGAAGGTCGAGATCAAATTTCATGTGCTCGACGTCAAGCGCTGGCGAAAGCCCGAGCTGACGAAAGATCTGCTGACGCGAATCGGCGTCGAGTCGGAAGACGAGCTGCGCGACGAAATCCACAAGAACCTGGAACGTCGCGTCACCTACGAACAGCGGCAGGCCGTCCGCGAACAGGTGCTCGAGAAGATCACCGAAAGCGCGACCTGGGAGCTGCCGGAACAGCTCGTCCGCCGGCAGGTCGAAAACGCGCTGCGACGTACGATCCTCGAGATGCAACAAGCCGGGTTCACCACGCGCGAGATCCAGGCGCGCGAGAACAAGCTGCGGCAGAACGCCGTCACGTCCACGCGGCAGGCATTGAAGGAACACTTCATTCTGGACAAGATCGCGGAGAAAGAGTCGATCGAAGTTGTCCCCTCGGATATCGAAACGGAGATTCGCTTGATGGCCGCCCAGCGGGGTGAAAGCCCCCGGCGAGTGCGGGCCCGGCTAGAGAAGACGGGGATGATCGAAAACCTCGAGGCTCAAATTCGCGAGCGAAAGGCCGTTGACATCATCCTCGAACGCGCGAAGTATAAGGATAAGCCGATGGAGCTGTCGCTCGACGAGCGCATCGAGCCTGTGCCTTACTCGGTTTGCCACACGGCCGTGGCAACGGAATCCGTGGCGGAACCGGAGCACGGCGAAGACGCCGCCCCGTGAGGGACCTGGACTTCCCCAATCGCCAGCCCTCGCTCGACTGCCACCGCCTTGACTGCTACCGCAATGAACGTGTCTTGACTGGGGCCGTAAGGATCGGTTATCCCTCGCGGCAGCGCGCCTCCGCCGTTGGGCGGCAAGGGCGTCAAAAGAGCCGAAGGGCTGCCGAATCGCACGCAGAAAAGGATCCCGACCCGAGCGGCCCCGCCCGGAGGAATACCGTATGACTGATCGATTTCGCCTCGACTATCCCGACGTGCCGTCGATGAACCAGGCCGTCCGCGAATACCAGCGCCAACGCCAAATGGGCATCGGCGACCTGCTGTTGGAGAACCGCATCGTCTTTCTGGACG
>CAYWOV010000468.1:0-4006 GCA_964459965.1 uncultured Planctomycetaceae bacterium
CCCAACCACGAGGCCTTTGATTGGGCCAGCAGCCGTTCGCACGTCGCGGCCAAGGCGCGGACTTCTTCCGCGGAGGCGGACCATTGAATGCGAAAATTGGCAGTCTTCGCGACCAGACCACTCCGGCCCGAATCGTAAACCGCGATTCGACAGCCCTCAGCTGCCGGCTTCGCTGATCGCAATTCGTTCTCTTGGGCGGCGGCCGGGTACGAAATCGTCCATGCGGATGTTAGAAAAACCGCTACAACCAAACGCATGAACGGTCCCGAATGTGAGTCGCAAACAGTTTGTTGCGAAGGGGAAGCATGGTGGGGAATGACACCGGAGCCTAAGGAATCCGCGTGCCGCTCGTGGCGATAACGATAACTGTCTGACAGAAAAGGATTTATGACTTACGACGTCTAATCGGCCGGACCTGAAAATGCTGAAAGGCCGGTCATCAAAGCCAACTCTCCAGGCATTGGAGCGCGGAGGAATGATTTCTGCAGTTAGTTTTTGCCCAGGTTGCTCAGTGTCCCGGTGAGGCGGCTGGGCTGAAACCAGCCTGGCCGCAACACGCGGTTTTTGAACACGCGCTTTCAGAACGAGGAGAGGAAGATGGTTTCAAAACTGTTGCCGGTTGGATTGATGGTGTGTGGAATCGGATTCTCGATGCAAACAGCCAATGCCCAGCAGTGGGGTGCTTGGAATAGCGGATGCCAGTCCGCCGCACCCTCCGGGCCGGAACCGACCGATTGGCACGGCCCCACGAGCTATCAGCCCGGGCCGGAACAAGGTCGCATGGCGCCACCGCCGGCGCCGTCGCAAGCTCCGGCACCGAATCAGCAGGCGCCCGGCCACGGGCCAATGACTTATCAGCAGCAGCCGGGTCAAGGTGCCATGAACGGCCAGCAATCCCCAATGCAGCAGGGGCAGACGGCTCAGTCGAATAATCAGGGGTATCAGAGTTTTTCAGCTGAACCCGGTGCCCAGCCGATGAATACCTACGCGCCGAATACCATGTATTCGGACCCGACGTACGGCGGCTATTACGGCAACTCGTATAACGGCGGTTGGAATTACGGTTATCCGTCGTACTACGGCAATACGACCAATTCTCAGTTCGATAACGCGCGTTTCCACGGGGTCAACCCGAACGCCTATCCGTGAGCGAACTGAGCAAAGATTCACGCGATTGGTCGACGAATAAAGTCCGCCGAAGATTTGTTTGCGACGGCCAGCCGGCAACGTTACAACCCCCGCCGGTTGGCGAGTAGGCGAGCAAGCTCCGCGCGGGCTTTTTCGTCGCTGGGCGTGGCGGCCAAGATCATCTCAAGCTCAGCGATTGCCTCAGGCTGTCGTCCTTGAGCTTCGAGTGCCTGCACGATGCCATAGCGGCACTGCATCAGGCGCGGATCAAGCGACAGGGCGCGTTCATTGGCGGCGATTGCCTCTGCGTACTTGCCGGTGCGGAGTGAGGCAACCCCCAGATTAATGAATGCTTCGACGCGGGTCGGGGCGATCTCGACGGCACGTTGGAAGTGCTTTTTCGCCTCTGCCAACTGTCCCGAATTGAGAAGGATTGCGCCCAAGTTGTTGTGCGCGTCGGGATGTTCTTCGTTGTCAACCAGCACGGCGCGATAAAGGTCGGCGGCCGCTTGCGGCCGGCCCATGTTCTGATAGATGAGGCCCAAATTGTACCGCGGATCGATTGCGTGCGGATTCAGGCGGATCGCCTGCTCGAACTGTTCGATCGCCTCGGGCAATTGGCCGCGCTGAACGAACGCCGTGCCGAGCTTGTTTCGCGAGAACGAGTTGTCCGGCCCGCTCTCAATCGCGTGGCTGAAGAGGGTCACGTCGTCTCGCCAGTAACCGGCTTGGACGAACGTCAGCGCACCAAGCGCGGCCATTCCGGCGAGAGCGGCTGTCGGCAAGAGACGCGCATGCAGCGCGCCGGCCGGGACCAATTCACAAATCAACCAGACCAGCGCCACGAACAGGCCGATGATCGGAAAATACATGTAGCGATCGGCCATTTGCTGACCGCCGACCTGCACGATGCCGATCATCGGCACGAGCGTCCCCAGATACCAGGCCCAACCGACGAACAGGAATGGGTAGCGACGAATTCCGGCAAGTGCCGCCGCGCTGATCGCCAATAACAGGGCCGCCGCTCCCGCGATCGTCGTCCAGGCAAACTGGCCGCCCGGATGCGGATAGAAGACCACCAGGCCGCGAGGAACGAAGGCCTTGGCGAGATAATCCGCGTAGACAACGATCGCATTCTCGCCCCGGACGGCAAGCGACATCGAGGCAAACGTCTTGAGCCCATGGCCGCTCCTTTGAGCGAAGACGGCGATGATTGAGAACGCGGCCGAGACGGCGAGAAACGGCAGCTTCTCGATAAGAAGCTTCGAGATCTGTGGGCGACGACCTGCGGGCGGTTCCTTCGGACTCATTCGACCGAGCGGCCAATAGTCCAGCAGCAGCAAGAGGCAGGGCAAGGTCACCAGGGTCTGCTTGGAGAGCAGGCTGGCGACGAAGCACAGCAAGCAGGCCGCGTAAGTCCAGCCGCTCCCTGATTTGGCGTAACGCACGTAAGACAAAAGCGAGAGCAGGCCGAAGAGCACGCTGAGGACGTCCTTGCGTTCCGTGATCCAAACGACCGATTCGACGTGCAGCGGGTGCAGCGCAAACAGGGCCGCGACGCATGCGCTCCGCAGTTGCATACCGGTCGCTTGCGCGAGAAAGGCGAAGAGCAGCACCGTATCGGCCGCGTGCAAGAGGACATTGGTGAAGTGATACCCGCCCGCGCGAAAGCCGAAGACCGTCGTGTCGAGCATCAGCGACAGCCAGGTCAGCGGAATCCAGTTGCCGTCGAAGAAGGACGAAAAGCACCAGATCACATTTTGCAGCGTTAGTCCCGCCTGGACGCGCGGGTTGCCGCTGACTTCGATCGGATCGTCGATGAGCATGTACCCGAACCACCAACTCTGCGCATAGACCGCCAGCGTGGCCGCGACTAAAAGTGCCGACAGCAGGATTGGTTGCCGCCCTTCCTGCAATCGCTGGGACCACGGTTTTCGAACGACGTCTGCCGCGGGCGCGATGCGGCGTGGGCGTTGCTCGTGAACAACCATGGCGGTGCGTGCAGGGGGATTGGAAAAAGACCGACCCTTCGATTCTGACCTGCGGCGGAATGGCTGAGCAAGCGACGTCGAAATCGGACGCCGTTCAGCGCCGCCAATGCGGTCCATCGGGAGCGGCGGATCGTCGCTCGCCGCGCGAGGCGGCTCTCGGAGGCGATTGCTGCGGCGGCCAGAGTGCGCGGCGATAGGGAGACTTTCGCAACGAGAAATGCGGTTCGACTGTTGGCGAGATTGCCGTTTCCGTCACGGGTCTCATCCGGCGCAACGCGGCACCGCTCACCGCCCCCATGCAAACCGTGATCACCGGATTGATCATCGCGTTGAGGACGTTATCGATCGCGTAGAGTCCAAGGATCACGGAAAACGCCGCCACAGCGGCAAACGACGGATCGGACCAATCAGCGGCCCGCGTTCGCCACCAAAAGAGGACTCCCGGCAACAGAAAGATCGTCGTGATGGCGGTGCACCCCACGATGCCGGAAATTCCCAGCGTGATGATCCACAGCCCGTCGGTTGTCGAAATGTCCTTGCCGTTCTCGTCGTAGACGCGGCTCTTTCCAAACCGTCCCCAGCCCCACATGGCCCGCTTGAGTGCCTTTTCGGCAAGGATGTCCTCGTTCTTAAAGCGGAATCGCAGCGACTGCGCTCGGGCCTCTCCGACCGTGCTTTGGGCCAAGGCGACGGCCTGCGATCCGTCCCACATTCCGCTGGCGCGAGCGATCGGATAGGCAATGGGAACCACCAAGAGTAGAAGGAAGGGAAAGGACACTCGCGTGTAGCGAATCATCCAGAGCAGGCCCAGTCCGCAAAATAGCAGGAGCAGGGCGCCCGTCGACTTGCAGAGGATGGTAGTGACCACGAGCGCGATGACGAGCGTG
>CAYWOV010000469.1:0-3997 GCA_964459965.1 uncultured Planctomycetaceae bacterium
GCCAGCAAGGGGAGAATCGCTTGCGGGATGAACATGAAGGCGATGATGAATTCCAGCTGGCGGGGAGGCACATCGTGTGCCGTCGCCCGAACCAAGACCACAAGTCCGGCCGACAATACGAACAGTCCGGCCATCACCATCCATCGTTTGCCGTGCAGGTGCTGCCGTAGGGTCAGCACATACAAGGTCCACAGCGAGGTCAGGCGGCTGAACGCGGCAGGCCCGCCTCCCGCGTCGACTTTCGAGCCGACATTGCGGTTGGCAGTTTCCGCGAGGCGCGACGAATTCATTTGCTCACCAGATACTTAAAGACGCTTTCCAGCGAATCGTCGTTCGAGTAGACCTCTTGAATGGCCATGCCGTCTTCCAAACAGATCGACGGAAGCCGGCTGTAAAAAGCGTCGGGGGCCCGCGTTTCCACCATGATACCTTTTTGATCGGCGCGGACGCGCACCCCCTCGACGTCGTCCCACGCGAGAATCCGGCCGGCCAATTTGCGGCATTCGTCGCACATCAAAACGATGTGGTGCGGGTGCTTGTCGATCAGGTCGCGGATTTGCCGGATATGACCCTCCGCCACCAGGCGGCCGTGGTTCAAGAGAATGATGTTGGGTGTCAGCGTCTGCACTTCGTGCAAAACGTGGCTCGAAACAAGCACGCTTTTTCCTTCGTTGCCCAGCCGCTGGATGATGGTCATCAAGTCATGTCGGGCCAAAGGATCGGTTCCCGTCAGCGGCTCGTCCAGGAAGAGAACTTTCGGATCGTGCACCAGTGCTTGGGCCAATTTCGTGCGTTGTCGCATTCCCTTCGAGTAGCCCCGGACGGCTCGTCCCTTGTGCGGCGTCATGCCCACGGCATCGAGCGCGCGTTCGGTGGCCTCACGGGCGGCCCGTCGCCCCATCCCGGTCAGTCGCGCGGAGGTGTGGATGAAGTCCCAACCGGTCATCCATTCATAGAACGCGTCTTGCTCGGGACACAGCCCGATCAGCCGGTTCAGCGACGAGTTGTTCCAAACTGGCTGGCCCAGCACTCGGATCCGGCCCTGGCTCGCGTAAAGCTGGCCCGTTGCGAGTTGCAAAAGCGTCGACTTGCCGGCCCCGTTCGGGCCGAGCAGCCCCGTGACGCCTGCCGGAATGCGCAAGCTGAGCTTGTTGATGCCGATCACATTGCCGTACCACTTGGAGACTTCGTGGAACTCAACGATCGGCGTCATCGCAGTCGGTCCAGCGACCGGACGGAGAGACTCAGTATGCATGCGGATAATCCGAAGAGTCCGGCCAACACGCCGGCCGACCAATACCAGGGATATTGCGAATCCAGAGATTGAGCGATGAACTGTCCGCGCCCGCCGACCGGCTCCAATTCGCTCAACGTTTTCCAAGCGGCGTCGGTCCCGAGAAGTTGGCGGCCCACGCGGGACAGGTTGGACGTATACGAAAGAAGCGGTCGCCAGTTGGTTTTCGCGGCCTCAAGATCCTCGCTTTCGAATTCATCGCGGACCACAGGTCGTCTTCCCATTCCCGCGAAACCGCCGCGTCCCCGGCCGGACGGTCTCGGCGGCGTGTCAGGCTTTTTCACCGTCGTCTGTTGATAATGTGCCCGTCGACGCTGGACGTGGTCGGTGGACTGCACGACCCCCGAGACAACGTTGCTGATGATCCAAACGCCGAGCCAGAACAGGGCCACGTAGCGCGAGTTTCGGGACAACGACGAGAGGGCAAGGATCAGCGTGCCGGCCGAGACAATGATGACCAGGCCGTAGGCAATGCTCGCTAAAAGAAGTCGAAACGTATCGCGGAGAATTGTGAGATCGAGGCTGAACAAGAGGCCGAGGACATAAGCCGAGAGGCACGGCACGATCATCACCAGCCCCAGAAACGTGGCGATGACCCCCAGCTTGCCGACAAGATAATCGATTCGTCGCAGGGGCCGGGACAGGTAGAGCGGCAGCGCATTAAAGCGAAGGTCCTGGCTAATCAGTTCCGGCCCGGTGAGCAGTATCAAGATCATCGATAGAGTCAGTTCCATCGACAGAAACAGGGTGTAGCACAGGGTCCAGATCTCAACCCGGTAGTGGCGCGGGTCGGCTGCGACCGCCGGATTCAGCAGGCCCATCGAAACTAGGAATTGGACGATCGGTGCCACATAGCTCGCGTTGCGTTCCACCAATCCCCAGACGGACAATGCGCTAACCAATGCCAGGGCAGGCAGCAGCGCCAGCAAAAGAAAGAGCCGCAGCGCCTTGCCTTTCATGCCGATTCGCACACCGTGGCGAGTGATTGCCAGCCAGCGCCAGGCATGCCCCGAGAGCGAGCCGTTCCAATGCTGATAGCCTTGGTCGAAAATCGGCATCAGGCCTGCTCCACCGCTTTGAGGAAGACCTCTTCCAACGTGCTGCGCTGCGGCCGCAGGTGGCGGATTTGCAGCCCCTGTTCGGCGGCGACTTCCCACAGCAAGCGTTGCGACTTGCCCTCGGGAATCTGCACGCGGAGCGCGTCCTCCCACGGCTCAGCCGTGCAGCCCAGTGCCGTCAGCTTTTCTACGAAGAGGCCAGAATCGGTCTTGAGGCGCACGTCGTAGCACTGCTTATGCAGCTGCTTGAGGTGCTGGATATTTCCGTCCGTCAAGAGCTTTCCGCCGCCGAGCACGACGACGTATTCGCAGACGGCCTCGACGTCGGGCAAGAGGTGGCTTGAAAACAACAGACTCATCCCCTTGTTGCGGGAAAGGTCACGCGCCAGCACAAGGATTTCTTCACGGCCGGCCGGGTCCATTCCGTTGGTGGGTTCGTCAAGGATCAGAAGCTTCGGGTCGTGGATGATCGCCGAGGCGATCTTGAGCCGTTGCTTCATACCTGTCGAATACGTCTCGACCTTTCGGTACCGAGCCTCGCCCAAACCGACATAGTCCAGAACCTCGTGCGATCGCTGCAGCGCATCCTTGGGGGACATACCGACCAATTCACCGGCATACGAGACGAATTCGACACCGACGACGCGCGGAAACAGGCACTCATCCTCTGGCACAAATCCGACAAGTCGCCGAATATCGAGCCGACGAGTTTGAAAGTCCAACCCGAGCACCTGGCCGGTGCCGTGGTCAACACGAGTGAGGCCTAGCATCGATCGGATCAGAGTTGTTTTCCCGGAGCCGTTTGGGCCCAAGAGACCAATGGCGCCCGGGGGAACGGACAGCGAAAGGTTGTTGAGCGCAACGACCGCGCCGTACCGCTTCGTGACCTGTTCAAACTGAATCAGCATGTCTGAATGCGGACCGGGTCGGGTGTGGGCTGAATGGAATTTCCGCGGAATGAGCGGTCACAGCGAGTGACGGTCGAAGGCAAATTATCCAAATGACGCGTTTTTCGTCTTTTTTCTGTTCTTCGCCGCCGCCAGTCAAATATTCGACAAGACGTCCTACTTTTTTGACGCTGCGCTTTCTTTGCCGAGACCGATTGGAATCGTATGGGACGCCCCGGTCAAGCATCCACTCTTGGATTCCCGTGACTGCGCCTGCCCAACGCTTTCGTTTGAGACGATCGTTTTTTGCCAATAACTCGGCCGACGCGAGTTCAGCGCATCATGGCGAGGGATGATGCGGCTCGGCGATTTGAGCGCCCGCACCGATGGCCGTCGACGCCGTACGCCGGATGGCGATGGGGATGTCGTCCAAGTGGATGTTGCCGCTGTGGTTGGTGACGACCTTCTGCGATTTGTGACTGAGGGACTGCACACGATTGATCACGTACCAGCGCAGGGTCTCAAGTGTGATCAAACCGTCCGCGTTGGGCTTCGGCCAATTGTCGTCGCTCTTGGTCCCCTCGGCGCGGTCGCCAGTGACTCCCTCATACACGGCTTGCGACAAATAGCCGTAATTGCGGTTCTGCTTGGCGAGCCCCTCGGCGAGTGATGCGGCGATGACGATGAGACCCGCTTGCGCTTGCCGAAAGTCATTCACGGCCTTATTGATCGAGTCCTGCATCGCGTCTTCATCCGCA
>CAYWOV010000470.1:0-3991 GCA_964459965.1 uncultured Planctomycetaceae bacterium
ACGTCTTCAATGTCGGACGTCATGCGGCTGATGATCCGGCCGATCTTTGTGCGATGGAAGAAACTCATCGGCATTCGCTGGAGATGCTGAAATAGGGCGATCCGCAGATCGCGGACGACCGACTCGCCCAGTTCGAGCGCGAATCGCTGGCGATAGTGCATGACCCATTGAGTCGAAATCGCCAGCACGGTGAACGAAATGGCCCCCCACATCACGCCGATCGGGTCGCGACGCTGAATCGGTCCATTGATGACGGCGGCGATGACCCAGGTCAGGGCCGGCAGCTGAATTGAGCGAACAATCACAAAGAAAAGCAGCCAGTTTCGCGTCCAAGCGTAAGGCCGAGTGTACTCGAACAGGCGGGCGATCAGGCGAAAGTCGAGCGGCCGTTGATCGTCCTCTCGCTCTTCTTTGCGGGAGAGCTGCGTGAGCGTGCGGATGATCGGCTGCCCTTGAAGCGGGTGCGCCGTCGCATTCGACTCGTTCTGACGAAGCGGAGTGCGGATCTCTTCGGCAGGTTTGTCGGTCACGCCGGCACCTCGTGCTTGTCCGAGGTCGCGGGCTCGTCGGCAGCAACCGAGTCGGCCGTCTCGTTCATCAAATCGCCGAACTGCAATTCGGCCAAGCGGCGATAGGGGCCGTCGCCTGCCATCAGTTCGCCGTGCGTGCCGCATTCGACGATCCGGCCGCGTTCGAGAACGAAAATGCGGCCCGCGCGGCGGAGCGTGCTGATCCGGTTGGAGACGATGATCGTGGTGCGGCCCTGCAAGGCGTTTTCGATCGCTTGTTGAATCTCGTGCTCCGTCTGGGCGTCGACCGAAGCGGTTGCGTCATCGAGCAACAACAGGGGCGGATCGAGCAAGAGCGCGCGGGCGATCGCAAGGCGTTGGCGCTGACCGCCCGACAGGTTCGAGCCTTGTTCACCGATCAAGGTCGCGTAGCCATCCGGCATTTCGCGGATGAATTCATCCGCCGCTGCGATCCGCGCGGCCCTTTCGATATCGGCTTCGGTCGCACCCGGATGACCGAAGGCGATATTGGCCGCGACCGTGTTGCTGAAGAGGAAGTTATCCTGAAACACGATCCCGATATTCCGCCGCAGGTCGTCCAGGTCGAGCCGACGGACGTCAATTCCGTCGAGCTGGACGCTCCCTTTCTGCAGGTCGTAATAACGCGGAATGAGATTGAGCAGACTCGTCTTGCCCGCGCCGGTTTCACCGACGATGGCAACGCATTCGCCGGCCGCTATTTCCAGGCACAAATCGTCAAAGACGGGCTCACCCGCTTTGTAGGCGAATTGGACGTGGTCGAAGCGGATTTGTCCCTTGGCACGATCGATGCGGACGGCGTGCGGCGGGCTGAAAATTTCAATCGGTGCGTCGAGCACCTCGAAGACTCTCTGGGCGCCCGTCAGGCTGCTCTGAATGCTGTTCGCAATATTCGTGATTTGGCCGACTTGATTCGCGAACTCGTAGAGCAGATTGGCAAAGACGAACAAGCCGGCTCCGAGAGCCAGCTTGCCGTTGACGACGAGATATCCGCCGTAGCCCAAGAGCACGATCATGTTGATCTGCGTCAAAAAGCCCATCAAGGGCTGAAACAGGCTGAGCTTGTTGAAGATGTCGAACTTCTGGTCGCAGATACGGCGATTGGCGGAGGAGAATTTCTCAATCTCTTGCGATTCGCGGGCGAATCCTTTGACGACCGTGATGCCCTGCACGTTTTCGACCAATGAGAGGACCATGCGGTCAACGAGCTCGCCGCTTTTAACGTAGGCAGGCTGCACGATTCGCGAGAACCAGGCGGCACACCACCACAACAAGGGTGAAGTTGCCAGACACGCGATCGTCAGCGGCACGTGCATGGTGAGCATGTACGCGACGTAGACAGCCAGCGAGAGCACGACCGTCAGCACCTTGACGATCACACCGTCAACAAACTGTCGCACGGCATTCACGTCGCCCGCCGCCCGATTGATGATCGAACTGCTTTGGCCGCGGTCGAAAAAGCGAAAGCTCAACCTTTGCAGCTTGTCGTACACGTCGGCCCGCAATTGGATGAGTACGCGCTGGCTGAGCGATGCGACGGCAATGGCCGCGACGTACCGCACGAGCGTGGTCAAAAGCGCAAAAGCAAGAATCAAGCCGGCAATCAGCCACAATTGGTGCATCGCCGGCCATTCGGCGGCGAAGCTCAACGCCCGCGGCAGTTTGTTGGGGTTTGCTTCGGGATTAAGGCGATGGCCGATCAGATCGATGCCGACGCCCGTGAAACCCAGTCCGCTCAGACTGAGCGCCACGACAAGAATTTGCAGCAGGACGACCTGGGTGCAGCTCGCGCGATAGCGCCAGCTTAAACCGATCATCCTGTGGATCAGCGACCAATTCGAGGGCTGCTCTTCGCTAGCCGGCCAGTTCGAGGTCTGGTCCGGCTTTAACGAGCCGGGCGTTTCCGAGGTGGGCATGATGTCCGTGAGAGTCGGCAGGTCAAAAGCCGTATCGTAGGAATTCGGCGACTTTCGACAAGACTGATTGTGATGGTCCGCTTGCGGTGTACGGACATCTCCACACGATCTTGACGGCTCAGATCAAGTTGGCAGACAGCCAACCCGGTCATCATGCCGCCTTGAGGATTGAATTGACGTCTTCGGGCGGACGGCCAATCATGTGCGCAATCTCAGACACGTTGAAGCCCGCCCCGTGCAAGTGCACGATCATCTGTTCCTGCGCGCCCGAAAGCTCTGTGAAGGAGCCGTTTGAGGCGAGATGGCTGGTAATATCCGGCCCACGGGCATCCCTAACAGGCGACGAGATTTTCAGGAGATCCGTCAGCCGCACGATTTCACGATCGGCCGCGGCCACGAGCGCGTCCAATTCGACTGCCCGCGTTTCCAGGCGTGCTTCGACCTCCCGCGCAAAGTCGTGAAGTTGGACTTCAATCGCGCCGATGCGACGCTCGGCCGTGCTTTCCGCGTGCTGAATTTCCTCTTCCGTCTGGCCGGCTCGCCCGCCGATCTTGGAGAACGTGCGGCGGACGACGACCGCCGTACACACGAGAACAATCACAAGCAGGCCCCAGTCGAGCCAGGGCGAATTTGCGGCAAGCAACATGGCAGACTCCGTCCGTTAGGTCTGAGGCGATACGCCGCTATCCATGGTGATGGTCGTGCGAATGATCATGCGCATGATCATGGGAGTGATCGTGCGAGTGCGAACCGTGGTCGTGCCGGTGCGTCGGGGCTGGTTGAGCGGCCGGCGCGATGGCCGAGGGCTGGAACGCGCTCTCGGCAGCCCGGTAAATCTCGCGCAGCGGAACACCCTTTTCGCCGGCGAGCCGGGCACAATCCTCGAATTCCGGCGTAAAGAGGCACTCCTCGCCCTGCCGCCAGCCGAGCTTTCCCCGCACCGGGCCCCAGGCCGTCTGGACGGTATGTTCGCGTCGCGAGCGCTTTGATCGCTCGACCACAGTCCGCCGAATGCCGAACGTCCCTGTCTCGTCAAACAGGATCGACTCGAGTTTTTCGACGTCGCTCATCCCGGCCAGGACGCTGACCAGCGTGCCCGGACGATCTTTTTTCATCTGGATCGCGGTCGAGAACACGTCGAGGGCACCGGCCTCGAGTAACCGGCGTTTGGTGTAGCCGATGACTTCCGCACTCACGTCGTCGAGGTTGGTTTCGAGCAGGGTGACGTAATCGCTATCGGCCCGCGGCTCGGCCGTTCCCACAAACAATCGCAGCATGTTGGCTCGCTGCGGAAAATCTTTCGTGCCGGCACCGTAGCCGATCGATTGGATCGACATCTCGGGCAGCGGACCGAACCGGTCCACAACCGTTTTGAGGATGGCAGCGCCGGTTGGCGTCGTCAGCTCGGCCTCGATCGGCACATCGACAAGGGGAATTCCCTTCAGCAACTCGGCGGTGCCGGGCGTCGGCACAGTGCAGACTCCGTGATCGATCCGCACCTGCCCGCGGCCAGTGGGCACCCGGCTC
>CAYWOV010000471.1:0-3987 GCA_964459965.1 uncultured Planctomycetaceae bacterium
CCGTGCTGCATGACTGGGTCACTACGGTCGATCACAAAAAAATCGGCCTGATGTACATCGGCATGGCCATCGTTTACCTGGTGATCGGCGGTGTTGAAGCCATGCTGATGCGGTGGCAGCTGTTTTACGCCCACAACAATGTCCTCCGCCCGGACACGTTTAATCAGCTGTTCACGATGCACGGCACGACCATGGTTTTTTTCATGGGCATGCCCATTTTGATCGGTATTGGCAATTACATGGTGCCCCTGATGATCGGGGCGCGGGATATGGCGTTTCCGCGGCTCAACGCGATGGGATTTTGGGTGACGTTTTTCGGCGGATTGCTCACCTATCTGAGTTTTGTAGTGGGTGGTGCCCCGTCCATTGGTTGGTTCGCCTACGCCCCATTGGCCGAGCCGGCCTTCGCACGCGGACTGGGGACCGAGTTTTGGGCCCTGGGATTGATTGTGAGCGGCATTGGGACGATTGCGGCCGGTGTTAATTTCGTCGCCACGATCCTCGGCATGCGCGCGCCCGGAATGACGATGGGCAAGATTCCGTTTTTCGCGTGGACGATCTTGTGGACGTCGGTGCAAATTCTGATTGCGATCCCGCCGCTGACGGCCTCCCTGGTGATGGTGTTACTCGATCGGGACCTGGGGGCCCACTTCTTCGACACGCAAAATGGCGGCTCGGCGTTGCTGTGGCAGCACCTGTTCTGGTTCTTCGGCCATCCCGAGGTCTACATTCTGATTCTTCCCGTTTTCGGCATGGTCACCGAAGTAATTCCCGTCTTCTCCCGCAAGGTGCTGTTCGGATACGAGTTCATGGCGGCCGCCACCATGGCGATTGCCTTTATTAGTTTGGGCGTGTGGGCCCACCACATGTTTTGCGTCGGCATGAGCCGGACCCAGGACATTTACTTCGCCGTCGCCAGCCTGCTGGTCTCGATTCCGACCGGAATTAAGTTCTTCAATTGGCTGGCGACGATGTACGGAGGCCGCATTTCGATGGCCTCGCCCATGCTTTTTGCCTGCGGATTCCTGTCGATGTTTCTCATCGGCGGCCTGACGGGCATCATGCTGGCGGCGACGCCCTTCGATTTTCAGCTTTCCGACAGCTACTTCGTGGTCGGCCATTTTCACTGGGTGTTGATCGGAGGCACGCTGTTCGGCACGTTCGCGGGGATTCATTATTGGTATCCCAAAGTGACCGGCCGCATGCTGTCCGAGCGGCTGGCCCGCTGGCAGTTCTGGCTGTTGTATATCGGGTTTATCGTCACCTTCGGGCCGATGCATATTTCGGGATTCCTGGGCATGCCGCGTCGAATTTACACATACGAAGTGAGCCGCGGTTGGGAATTCCTCAATCAATTGACGACCGTGGGAGCCCTCATTCAGGCGCCGAGCTTTCTGATCTTCGTTTACAACGTCGTCTGGTCGTATTGGAAAGGGCGCCCCGCCGGCGACGACCCATGGGACGCCTGGACCCTGGAGTGGGGCACGACGTCTCCTCCCCCGTCCTACAACTTTGCGGCAATCCCGACAGTGCGCAGTAGGCGGCCGCTGTGGGATCTCAAGCATCCCGACGATCCGGATTGGAAGTACGAATGAACGCGCCGCACTCGGCCCCAGGCAGTTCATCGCCGCTGACTCCATCTCAATGGGGCATGCTCGCCTTCCTGTTTTCAGAGGTGGCGTTTTTCAGCACGCTGATTGTCGTTTACATCAGTTACCTGCATCGCGACCGCGTCGGTCCGACGCCGGCCGAGGTGCTCTCGTTGCCGCTGGTCATCGGCACGACCATCTGCCTGTTGTCGAGCAGTTTTGTGATCCATCTGGCCGAGCGGGCACTCGACCGGCAGCGTCAAAGCACGTTTTGCCTGCTTTGGTTCGCGACGATCGTACTGGGACTCGCGTTTCTGTTGGGCACAGCTTACGAATGGCGCGAGCTGATTGAGCGGCATGGGTTGACGATTGGCCGCAATTTATTCGGCACGACTTTCTACACTCTGGTCGGCTTCCACGGGTTACATGTGACCGTGGGGGTAATCGTCATGCTGGTTGTACTGGGCCTCGCTTTGAGGCGCCGGGTGACACGTGACAATCAGATCGGAGTTCAGCTCGTCTCCTGGTACTGGCACTTTGTAGACGCGGTGTGGGTGGCCGTTTTTACTGTCGTCTATTTGGTCGGCCGTTAGAACGCGAAAGCGATATCCGTGGCAACTGACCCGCAATCCGCCGGACATGAGGGAGCCTCTCAGCGGGAGACGTCCGTGGAGATGCCACGCCCGACCGTTGCCCCGCTGATCGTCGGATTGGGAACGACTCTCCTCCTGGTGGGGCTCGCCCTCGGACCGGCGCTTAGCGTCGTCGGCGGCTTCATCTTGATCTATGGAGTGGCGGCGTGGGTTGCATCCCTCCTTCCCGGTCGTGGACACGTGGCCGAGGCCATCTCGGGAGCGGAACCAGCAATCATTGCGAGGCCGGGTGCCGTCGAACGCCTCGAACTGGGCAAACCCGGTTACCGCATGCGGCTCCCCGAAAAAGTGCATCCGATTTCGGCCGGCGTAAAGGGCGGACTATTAGGCGGCCTGGTGATGCCGGTACCGGCACTGATTTACTCTCTCTTAAGCGGACATGGCATCTGGTATCCGCTCAATCTGCTCGCCGGCATGGTCCTTCCGGGAGTCGGGCGGATGGGGACGGCTGAGCTGAGCCAGTTTCAGATGTCTCTGTTTGTCGTGGGAGTCGCGGTCCATGTCACGATGTCGACCTTCTTGGGGCTGCTCTACGGGGTCCTGATGCCGACGCTCCCCGAAATCCGCAAACCGCTCGCCTGGGGCGGCGTGCTAATGCCCGTTTTCTGGACGGCGGTGACCTACATCTCGATGGCTGTCGTCAATCCGGCTCTCAACAAGGGCGTCGATTGGCCCTGGTTCATCGCGTCTCAATTCATCTTCGGAGTTGTCGCCGCACTTGTCGTCATCCGTCTGGGACACCGGCTACCACCAGCGTTTGCCGGAGTTGGCGGCGGTCTCATCGGCGGTCTCTTGATGCCCGGGCCAGCGGTCATTTGGAGTTTGGCGACGGGCCATGGACTCTGGTATCCAGCCAACCTGCTCGCCGGCATGGTCCTGCATGGAATGGGACATTTGACGACCGAGCAATTGATGCAATTTAACGCCGAGTGGCTGACGGCGGCGGTCATCATCCATGTGGTCATGTCGTTGGTATTGGGACTTGCCTATGGCATTCTCTTGCCGCGGCTGCCGCCGATTCCCGGTCCTTTCATCTGGGGGGCCGTGCTGATGCCCTTGCTGTGGACGGCGGCCAGTTACGGCCTGATGGGTGTCGTTAATCCGGCGCTTCAAGACCGCGTGAACTGGCCCTGGTTTGTCGTGTCCCAATTTGTGTTCGGAATCGTTTCGGCCATTGCGATCATACGATCCGAAGAGATCATCGTTCCGCCGGCTGGCAGCGCCCGATCGTGATGTGCGAACAGTGATGTGGGAACAATGCTGACGCAAGCGCGTGTCGTAACTAGAGACAAACGCCGGCACTGTTGTGCGTGGCTGTTGCTCGTGTTCGTCGGCTTGTGTGCCGGTTGCGACTTTCCCGGCCAACAAAGCGCCCAATTTCGGCCAGTGCCTGCCGACCAGGTTCTCAATTTCGACGCGCTTTACGCGACGAATTGCTCCGGCTGTCACGGTGCCGATGGTCGCCTCGGGCCGGCACCGCCATTGAATGACCCAATCTTTCTCAGCATCATCCCGGACAACGTGCTGTACAGCCTGATCCGTGATGGCCGTCACGGCACGCTCATGCCGGCTTTTTCTCAAGACAAAGGTGGGACGTTGACGGGGGCGCAAGTGCGTGCATTGGCCGACGGTCTCAAATCTCGCTGGCGACCCGCCAACGCGAAAATCACCGACTTTCCTCCTTACGCATTGGCGGGCAAGCCGAAAAGCCAAGGCCCAAACGCGTCCGCAGTTTATGCGCGTGC
>CAYWOV010000472.1:0-3987 GCA_964459965.1 uncultured Planctomycetaceae bacterium
GACGCAGGCTTTTTGCGGATTATTTACGGGGGCGCCGAGGTCGGGGCAGCGGCCGTTTCGCACGAACTTGTCGACGAGGTGCACATCACAGGTTCGATTCATTCGCACGACGCGATTGTTTGGGGTCCAGCCGGGGCCGAACGGGACCGGCGCAAGCGCGAAAACGATCCGGTTCTGCGCAAACCGATCACGAGCGAGTTGGGCAACGTCACGCCCTGGATCATCGTGCCTGGAAAATATTCGGAGAAACAGCTCGATTTTCAAGCCCAGAACGTGGCAACCTCGATTACCAACAATTGCTCGTTCAACTGCATCGCGACGAAAGTCATTCTCACCTCCGCGAAGTGGCCCGACCGAGAGCGGTTTCTCGACAAGCTTTCCCGCGTTCTGGGACGCATCGCCCCGCGGAAAGCGTATTATCCGGGCGCTGCGGACCGCTTCACGCGTTTCAGCGGACAAACTGCCCCTTCCGGAAACGAGTCGCTGCCCTGGACGATGCTCCGTAATGTTTCACCGCAGGAATCGCCCCAGTTTTTCAAAGAGGAATCGTTCGTTTGCGTCAGCGTCGAGACGCCGCTGGAGGCCGATTCGGACACGCATTTTCTCGATCGGGCCGTCGACTTCGCCAACAACGAGTTGTGGGGCACCTTGGCCGCTTCGATCACTCTTCCTCCGGATTTCCGCAAGGACCCGAGTCGCGAAAACGCACTGCAATCGGCCCTCGGCAGACTCAATTACGGGACGATCGCCATCAATCAGTGGTCCGGACTGTCGTTTGCGATGATGTCGCCGGCGTGGGGCGGCGTAGCAGGCAGCAGGTTGGATGACGCACAAAGCGGGATTGGCTGGGTGCACAACACGCTGATGCTCGACGGGATCGAAAAGAACGTCCTCACGGGACCGCTGACAGTTTCGCCCAAGCCGGTGTGGTTCGCCACGCACTCGAACCCCGAGGCGGTCGCCTGGCGGTTGTTGGATTTGTACTACAAGCCGTCGGTTCTCAAGCTGGCAGCGCTTCTCGGCTCAGCCGTCCGGCACGGGCGCTGACCGCCGCAAACAGGACGTTCGGCGAATTACGCCGGAGTTGGCGGGCCCTGAGGCGGAGGGAACGATTTATAAATCTCGTGCAGCGCCGCGATGACTCGCGGATGCAGGGGGCCGTTGGCCGCCACAATCCCGCGGTTAGCGAGAAGTTCGTACCCGTGGTTGAATTCAAGCGGTTTGCCCATTACGTCGCAGACACAGCCTCCCGCCTCCTCGACGAGGAGGACTCCGCCCGCGTGGTCCCAGATTTTTTCCTTGTAACCGTATTTCGCCGGGAGCCGCAGGTAGATCTCCGCCTCACCTCGCGCGACAACCGCATATTTGGCCTGACTATCGAGACGTAGGGGCTCTCGCTCAATCCCCAGAGACGCCGCCACCTTGGCAGATAAACCCTGGGCCGTGTGTGCCGATTCGACGGACTCACAAAATCGCGCCTTGCGCGGGTCTGACTCTTCGCTCGTATGAACGGGCTGTGGCGCGGCTTCGCCCTCTAAGGGCAGTGCCCAGCTTCCATGGCCGCGAACTGCGTAAAGCAGCGTGCCGATCCGGCTTCCCTCAGGATCACAAGGCAGATTGGGGCAGCCCAGCAGGGCCACTCGGATTTGCCCCTCGATGATGAGCGCCAGCGAGATCGCGTACTGCTCCTTCCGCAGAAAGCCCTTCGTGCCATCGATCGGATCGAGTGTCCAGAACCGCGGCGCATACTTTTTGTGCGAAGCGCGGTCGATCCAGGCACAGGCTTCCTTGCCGCAAGTTGCAATTCCGATGCCCTGGAGTTCGCTCAGGATGCGGTCGAGAAAGGCGCCGTTTTCTTCACGGCGAAGCTTGGCCGATTCTTCCTCACCGATAATCGGGTCTTGAGAAAAGGCCGAACCAATGGCGCGACCGATGACGGCTTGGCTGGCAAAGTCAGCAACCGTGACGGGGCTGCGGTCGTCTTTCTCCAATACATCGGGAGTGATTTTCTCCTGCACACTGCGGCAAACTCGCGCTGCGGACCGCACGGCCTCCAGCGCGACGCTCAGTTCTCTTTCGTATAGCGAAGCCATCAACGTGTTGCTCTTGTTCCCTTTCTCGGTTTTCGTGCTTGAGGCGCGATGTTAATTAATCCGAGGCTATTTTAGGTGAGCGTACTCCGGCAGCGGCAGCGTTACCGGTGCATGTGTGCGAGCGCTGCGGGCGACAGCTTCAGTGAATTCCATGTATTTCATCCCCGTCGCGAAATCGGTGAAGCGAACGGTTTCCTGGCCGCGGATCGCGCCGATGAACTCGGCTTCGACCCGCCAACCGCCGCGTTTTTCCTTGGGAACTTCGAACTCGAGCAGCTGACTGTCGCCGGCACGCGCCGTCAGTAGGCGTTCGATCGGCGAGATCTCGTATTTGATTGTGCCTTCACTGCCGTACAGGTGGATCTGGTGCCCGGGACCGAAGAGGCAGACGCCACTCAGGTGGTAAAGACCGCGTCCGCCATTTTCCAGCTCGGTGACGATTTGGACGCTGTCGGGGACCGTGACCGGCAGCGTGCTGGTGCGATCCGATGCAGGACGTGTGGACCCAAACGTAGCCGTCTGCGCCCAGACGCGCGTCGGCGGGGGCGCCCAACGCAGAACCGTCTCGTGCAGGATTCCCATCGAAAGGATGTTGTCTCCACTGATCTTGGCGTCTTGTCGCCAATGGAGCGGCGCGTCGGCTTTCGCGAAGGCATCGGTCGCTCCGATGACGACAACCTCGCGGATTTCCCCCAGGAAGCCGTCATGAATCAATTCACGGACGTAATCATGTTGCACCAGTCCGAAGGGACTGGGGACGATTTGTTTCACCAGATCGGGATGCCGGTGCGCCGTTTCGCACATGCGATGCGCTTCATCGGCGTTGCGGGCCATGCGGGCCTCGGTGAGCACATGTTTGCCGGCGTCGAGGGCCGCGCACGTGATTTCGCAGTGGAGATTGGGCCAGGTGCCGATCATGACGGCATCGATTTCCGGGTCGGCGACGAGCGCGCGCCAATCGGGAAAGGCACGCGGAATTTCAAGTTCCTTCGCGGCGCGTGCCGTCGACTCCGGGCTGCGATTAGCGACTCCGACGAGATCGACACCTGGGATCTGCCGGAAACCGGGAATGTGCCGCAGCCGGGTATTACTTCCAGCGCCGATGATTCCGATCCGCACGCGCTGCGTGAGCATGTTGCATTCCTCATGACCCGTCGAGTAGCCGAGCAGTTAACGGCTGCGCGATTGTAGCCGTCTACGTGCTCGCGGTCATGCGGCTCGCGCGAAACTCCGCGCGGAATCGAGCGGCGACAGATGGGCCAAAATGCGGTCGGCCGTGCGGGCTGTCGCCCCGACTTTTACGATTTCGTCGCGGAGCTTGGACAACTCACGTGTCGCCCTCGCCAGTGAGATCGGATTGCCGAGCCACTCTTCGATGACGGCCGCCATGGCGCGCGCGTCACGCTCGGGTCGAAACACGACGCACCATTCCGGCAGCAATTTCTGCCGGGCAATGAGGTTCGGCAATGTGATCGAGGTCACCCGCACCAACGGCTTGAATGCGGCGTAGGTGAACGGCCCGATCCGATAAACGACAATGGCCGGTTTTGCGCGGGCCAACATCTCCAGGCTCACGGAGCCGGAGACCATCACGCAGCAAGATGCGACTTCGACGATCTCAGGCGTACGTCCAACGAACATCTCCACGTTTAGCGAGCCGCCGTGTGACTTGAGCAATTGGCGGCACCGTTCGAGGTGCCGGTCCTTGTAGCAGGCAACGAGAAACTGCACGTGTGGAAATTTGGCCGCCACTCGCTCCATCACGCGGATTTGCAGCGGAAAATTCGAGTCGATCTCGTGGTTCCGCGAGCCGGGCAGTATCGCCACGATGGGCCGGTCAGACGTGGACCATTCCTCGCAGAACGACTCGTCCAGTTTGTATTCAGCCGCTTCG
>CAYWOV010000473.1:0-1950 GCA_964459965.1 uncultured Planctomycetaceae bacterium
CACGTACCGAGGCTCAGTTCAAAAACACGGTCGAATCAATGTGCGGCATGGTGCGCAACATGCCGCTCAAAAACAAAACGACCCGCTGACTGGCCGGGAATGGCCGATCAGCGGGTCGAAACTACGCTCACGAGCGGGCCGCCAAAGCTACGACGGTCCCGCACTTCAATGTAACGCGCCCGAGGCTCGGATTTAGCGGCGTGGCGATGTCAGTCGTCGAATTGCGCGAGCATGCGGCATCAGCGATCGATCAATCGCGAAAATCTGACACGCGTGTTTGCACAAACGATGAGTTCCGACAGCGTGGTCTGCCGACGCGACGACTATCCGAAGGAGTGGCCATGATGTCCGCGTGTGGAGGCAGGCATTAGCAGGGGCACCGGCCTGGAGTCATCCTCGTCGATGAGTCCCGTCGACGTGGTCGGCATGACGGCGATCTTGCTGCTGGCGGTGTTTCGATTTTGGCCGGACTCTCGACCAGGTTGATGACGGTCGAGAGGGCGGGGGCGACGGTCTTCTTGCGTTCGCTAAGGCCCGTGGACGGCTCTAGGACGCGAGCTTGGGATCGGCGGGAGAAAAAAGACGTGCCGATTGCGAGCGGCGAACCAGGCCGCAGATCTCGAAATGTCGACCGGAGAGAGTCATCCCTTAGGGTCGCGAAATGCGGTTGTCAATGACAACCGAAAGCACCTCCAATTGAGGCTTTTTGAGGCATTTCCGAAAGGAGTCGGCATTGCGATAACTTGTTGCTACGCACCAAGTATTGCCGCATTTCGCGCCACATTTCTGATTCGCGGCCAACAATCCAGAGTCACTCGTGCTACCGTTACACCACCAGGCAAAGTGCTTGTGCTGCAAGGATTTGCGGGTTTTGCTTTACTTTGAAAACGCGCCCGACTCGCCCTGCTTTTGCGCCAACTCCGCGTCAACTCGTCGGCATCAAATAGTGAGCGAAGTGACAGCAAATGCCGGTCATACACAACCTCCGCCATCGTGTCCAGACTCCGCGACTCGGCGAGCCGGTTGAGGCCGAAATGGAGCGCATTGAGTGCTGATGATTTAGCGTTGTCCGCCGTCGCTCACTCTTAAATACGTGCGGTTCGGCAACCTGATCGAGGACAAACCGGTGCCGTGATCGATAGGCCGGCCCCGCCGGCTAGTTTCTCTGCATCGACTGCAAAGAATTGAGCTGCTCGCGAGCCCAGGCGTAATTGGGATTCAGCCTGAGCGCCCGCTCGAAATGGCCGGTTGCCGCGGCAAAGTCCTTCTTCTGAAGGGCAACGGTGCCAAGGTTCGATTCGGCCTCGACGAAATCGCTTTTGATTCTTAGCGCCTCCTCGAACTGGATCGATGCCGGCTCGAGTTGGCCGTGCAGGAGGAACATATGGCCGAGGTTGTTGCGGGCCTTGGCATCCTGAGGATAAAGCCGGATCGCGGCGTTGAACTGAGCGATCGCGTCGCTATCGCGGTTCAGTTCGCGATACACGCTTCCTAGGTTATTGTGCGCCCAGGGATGGTTCGGATTGATTCGCAGCGACGCTTCATAGTTTTCGGCCGACTTCGGCAGATCGCCCATCATTTGAAAATCGACGCCCAGGTTGTAGCGTGCCTCGGCGTTATCCGGTTCACAGGTGCTTAGAAACAGGTCGCGGCGGAAACTCTTCTCGAAAAACTGCTGTCCGTAAGCCTGTCGCAAGGTGTTTGCGTCGTCCTCACTCTTGAGACGCAGGTCGCAGAGAATCTCTCCCATTTCATCAGACGAATTTCGGCCGACGCGGATCCGCTTCGGCGGATTCATCGGATTGCGCAGATTCTCGCTGGAATTGTCGTACGTGATTCTCATCCGCAGAACTGTGCCCTTCGGGAGCGAGAGAGGCTGGGCAAAGGTGTAGGTATTCTGCCAGTTGAAGTCCCAGTCCTTGATCCGCACGAGCCACAATTTTGAACCAT
>CAYWOV010000473.1:2050-3976 GCA_964459965.1 uncultured Planctomycetaceae bacterium
TTCTGCCAGTTGAAGTCCCAGTCCTTGATCCGCACGAGCCACAATTTTGAACCATCCGGAAGCACGGCCCAGGCCTGGAAGTCTTTTCCGCGATAGTGCGCGTGCGGTCCAACGCTGACCAACCTGACATCGACCGGAAGCACAAATTCATCGCGGACGACATACGCTTTTTCTCCCGGCGGAAGATCGATCGTGTCCGCCCACAGGCCGACGACGCCGGGATGGATCGTCGGCGGTTTCGACGCAAAGTATAGGGCGACGGAAGGCTGGACCGTTTCCGTTTTGCCCGTCGCGCACAGGTGCAACTCGACCACCAGATCGGTCCCCGGTTCGAGCCGCCAGGAAAGATTGTCGTCGGGCGGTGTCGCGGCGCGGCCCGGATTCCACGCCAGATTGAATCCATCGGGCGGGCGAGTTTCACCTCCGGCGGAGCCGTCGAATCCGGGTAGAGGGTCGATTTCGTCGAAGTAACGCGCCCAGCCCGATTGGTCGAGCGAAAGGAACGCGTGATGAACGACCTTCGTGTTGCCGGGATTGAATTCCCACGCTTTCACATACTTGGGCTCGGCGATTGGAATGCGGATTACGAACTTTCTGAGCACGTCCTTCGAATCAGCCGGCATCGTGTAGGGCTGGGCGACGCGAACCACAAGATCGGGTTTTCCGAATTTCCATCCGCTCGTGAACTCAGGAAGAGTGGGCAATTTCGCGGGACTGCCTTCCGGCGCCCCCTCGCTGACCCATTGCGCGATGGTGCCGATTTCGTCGGTCGTCAGGCTGCGGTCGTGCTCAAACTCGCGATAGCCGCGAAGGGCCGCCCAAGGCGGCATGATGCGTCGCTGGGTCACCGCGACAATCTGCTTGGGACGCTTCTTAAAATCCGCGTACGAAAGCAACGGGAAAGGTCCAATCTCGCCCGGATGGTGACACGGCGCACACTTCTGAAAAACGATCGGCGCGATGTCTGCGTTGAATGTCAAAGTCCCCTGAGGTCGCGGAGAATAAACAGCGCCCGCCGCCGGCTCGGCTGGGGGCTCCTGGTTGATGACGGAGGAAGCTGTTTCGTCGACCGTCTCCGCCTTCTGTTCGGAAGGGGAATCGCAGCCGAGCAGCAACCCGCAGCAGAGGAAAACGGCCAGGAAAACGGCACGTTGTTCGGTCTCAAAGGGCCGTCGGGTTTGCGATCGGGTCGATATTGGTGATCGGGAAGGCAATCGAGAACTCCAATCACCAGTGTCGAGCGTCGCTTCGGTTTGGTCAAGCAAACGGTGAACGGCATTCGGAAGGAGGGACGACCGTCCCGACTGCGGGTAAATAACCCCGCCGCTC
The DNA here is from genome assembly GCA_964459965.1 of uncultured Planctomycetaceae bacterium. GTDB lineage: Bacteria > Planctomycetota > Planctomycetia > Planctomycetales > Planctomycetaceae > DASPSM01. The sequence continues at coordinate 3,380 of CAYWOV010000473.1, forward strand.
AATCGCCGGCTTTCAGACGAGGCGCCGTTCGTGCCGACGGTCGGTCGGCGGTAAAGGACGTTTTGTGGAATCCAACCGAAGCGTTTCACGCACCGTCCCCATTGGTGCTTTCCCCACGTAGTGGAGTTCCCAATTTCGCACGGTCGCGTTCGACGATAGCATCGGGCGGACAGTTCGAGGGCCATGTCCCGGTGCTCGTCATGGCCCACGCTGCACCGGGGCATTTTTGTTTGACTACTCAGTGGACCAAGAGGATGTCCGGATTGAGTTCGGCCTGCAACGGTCCGGAGCGTCGTTCCCACGATGGGCTTTATTTCGCCCCGCAGCCAGCCGAACCGCCGCCTTTGCGATTGGGTGGTGTTGTCATGTCTGAGCGCCCCAGGTTCATGCTCGATGCGAACGGTGCCGGAATTGCGGAGGCGTATTTGCAGGCCCTCAACCGAGGCGACGATGGGCCGGTGATCGCCGTCTTCGACATGCAAGATCCGATCGCCTGCGAGATGGCCCGGGATCTCATCGGTCAGCAGATAGTTTCAGATTTCATCGCAAATGCGGCATGCGACGACTTTGAAGAGGCTTTCATCTGGACTCTTCCGC
>CAYWOV010000474.1:0-3971 GCA_964459965.1 uncultured Planctomycetaceae bacterium
GCGGCAGAACAGAGGCCCTCTGCTGCGAGCCGTAATCGATGCGCATCGCCCTTGAACTGCGCGCCCGCGCTGGTGCAATCCCGCGGGCGCTGTTCCGCCGTCAAGCACGCCGCTTCCTTGCTGCTGCCAAAAACTGCCGCAGCTCCCAGAGCCAGGTCCTCGTCGAATTGCTGGCACTGAATGCGGGTTCGCGATTTGCCCGCCAGCATCGCCTCGAGGGAGTGCGGAACGCGACGCAGTACCGCCGCCGCGTTCCGGTGGCCGATTACGAATACTTCCGGCCCTACATCGACGAAGTGCGGGCGGGACGCCCCGAGGCCCTGTTGGGGCCGAAGAACCGCTTGTTGATGTTCTCGCTCACCAGCGGGACGACCGCACAGCCCAAATACATCCCGATCACCGAGCGATTTCTGGCAGACTATCGCGCCGGCTGGCAGGCCTGGGGAATCCAGGCCGCCGATGCGCACCCGGGAATCAACAGCCGCAACATCCTGCAGCTCAGCAGCGATGACAATCTCTTCCGCACTCCGGGGGGAACGCCGTGCGGCAACATCAGCGGCCTGGTCGCCGCCTGTCAGAATCGAGCCGTCCGCACCATGTACACTGTCCCTGGAGCGGTCGCCAAGATCCGCAACTCGGACGCAAAGCTCTATACGACCATGCGGTTGGCTGTGGCCGACCGCAACATCGGCATGCTGATGACGGCCAATCCCAGCACGTTGATTCAACTCGCCAAGCTCAGCGACGCGCGCAAAGAGGATCTCATTCGCGATATCGCTGACGGCACCTTGGCGGAATCCGAGCACGTCCCCGCCGAAGTCCACCGGGCGATTGCACGGCGAATCTCGCGAAAAAACAAACATCGTGCGCGGGAGCTTGAAGCGGTCGTCGAGCGGACCGGCCGTCTCTCGCCCGGCGAATTCTGGCCTGAAATGCAGCTCTTGGCGATCTGGACGGGAGGCAGCGCCGGGGCCTATCTGTCGGCGCTCCACGACGATTTCGGCAACGTCCCTGTGCGCGATCACGGACTTTCCGCCAGCGAAGGCCGCATGACCATTCCGGTCTCCGACGGCACGCCGGCCGGAATTCTCGACGTCACGACTCACTTCTTCGAGTTCATTCCGGAGAGCGAATACGGCAAGCCGGACGCGCTGGTGCTCGAGGCGCATGAGCTGCAGGAGGGACAGAATTACTACATCCTGCTGACGACGTCGTCGGGATTGTGCCGCTACAACATCTGCGATGTCGTGCGCTGCACCGGGTTCTACCAGTCGACGCCGATGGTCGAGTTCCTGCACAAAGGCGCACACATCGCCAACTTAACGGGCGAAAAAATCTCCGAATCGCAAGTTGTTGCGGCCGTCCGCGGTGCCAGCGACGAAATGCGGCTGTGCCTCTCGCAATTCACGATGAGCCCGGTTTGGGGCAATCCGCCGAAATATCATTTGCACGTGGAGCAGGCCGACATCCCCGCGCCGCACCTGGGCGAATCGCTCGTCGACCGGGTCGACGATCATCTCAAATTGATCAACTGTGAATACCGCGACAAGCGGGCCTCGGGCCGGCTCGCGCCCATCAAATGCGTACCACTACCCGAAGGGACCTGGTCGAGCTTCGCTCAGCTCCGCCGGCAAAAATCGGGGGGAAGCGTCGAACAATACAAGCACCCCTGCCTCGTTCCCGACCTCGAATTCAGCTCCAAACTGCTGATGGAAGTCGTCGCCCCCCTGTCGGCTCAGGCGATGGAGAATAATCCGTCAATTCTGCCGATGGGCACCGCGAACCTCCCGGCACGCGAAACGGAACACCGCGCCGCGGGCTGACATAGGGCTAAGGTGTCGAGCGGTCATTGCGGCGGCCGCTGCGGGTTATTGGTCCGACCAGGCTCGGCCTCCTCGGGATACTTGAGTCCCGAGCTGCCTTTGAGCACACCGCTGACACCGATCAGCTCGGGATGCCTCGCGACTTTGTCGCTGAAGACTCGCAGATCGCGGATGATCGGCTCGAGGTTCCGCAGCAGGATGGCGGCTGACTGGGCCGAGCGGTCGAGATTCACATAGAGATCGGGATCCGTCGCCAGCTTGCGGATCGAGCCGTCGCCCGAGTTGAGGACCTTTGAGAACTGCGCCAGCTGATCGGTCAGCAATTCCAAATTGGAGAGCGTGTTTTCGAGATGGGTGGCCAGCGTCACGCCCCGCTTGGAAAGCGGCCCCGTGAGCGCGCTCAGGTTCCCCAGGTTTTCGTCCATCTTCTCGACGGCCCCGCGGACGGCCGATACGGTTTTCTGCGTTTCCGACGTCAGATAAGGCAAGGCGGCCAGCGTGCGGCGGAGATTCTCCTGTGTCTTGGGATCGGCGACGAGCCGGCTCGTCGCTTCGAGCGTCTCGTCCATGACTTTCATGGTATGCGTGACCTGGGTCAGCGCATCGGCGGCTCGAGCCACGACCTCGTGCAGGCTCCCCTGGTTGGTTTCGAGCATCTGGTTGAGATTGTGGCCGACAGTCTGCCATTCCTGGCTGGTTTTCTCGAATGATTCGATCACGGTCGAGACGTTTTGTTCCATCCGACCGACCATGTTGAGCGGATCGATCGCCGACTCGCCTTCGACCGAGTCCCCGTCTTTGAGCGCCTTCGGGCTGCGACCCGGGCTGAACTCGACCGCCGAATCACCCAAAAGAGAGCTGACGAGCCGCACGTGGCCGTCCGGCCACAATCGCACGCCGTCGCGAATCTCCGTGTGGACCACCAGTCCGCCGCTCTTGTCGTCGAAGTCGACTGCGGTTACCGAGCCGATCAACACGCCATTCCGCCGGATCGGCGTACCGATTGAAATGCCGACCGCCGAATGAAAGTGAATCGCGATCCGGTATTTCGGCCGCAAGCGATTCTGCAAATTGCCGAATTGAAAGATCATCATGACCGTCGCCACCATGGCGGCAATCACGAAGACACCGACGCGAAACTGCAATTGGCGTTCAGACATTGGGATTAGGGAAGAGGGGAGAGGGCAGAGGGCAGAGGGAAAAACAGACGCGTGGATGTTCTTGTTTTCCCCTCTGCCCTCTGCCTTCCTCCCTCTTCCCTCCTTTCACAACTGCGGGCGAAGGACGAGAGAAAGTTGGGCGAGGGCAAAGCACTAGCACCCGGTCCCCGCGCCTCGCGGGAAGCGTGCTTTTGTTTTCCCTCTTCCCTCTCCCCTCTCCCCCCTTCCCTCTTTTTCAATGCGTTAACTCTTCGATTCGTTCTCCGGCTTTGCCGTATACGAATTGATCGACGCGGGGATCGCTGGAGGCCATCAGGTCTTTGGCGGTTCCCTCAAACAGGATTTGCGCTTCGTCGTCGGCGACCTGTGTGATGGGGGAAAGCATGAGCACTCGGTCGGCGACGCGCTCGACGGTCCGCATGTCGTGCGTCACGACAACGCTCGTCACGTGTCCGCGGTCGCGCGTGCGGAGGATCAATTCGTTGATCACATCGCTCATCACCGGATCGAGGCCCGTCGTTGGCTCGTCGTAGAACATCACCTCCGGCTCCATCGCCAAAGCGCGAGCTAGCGCGACGCGTTTTTTCATGCCTCCCGAGAGGTCCGCCGGTTTGCGTTGGCAGACGCCGGCCTGCAAACCGACCTCTTTGACGCGGTCTTGCACGATCGCGCGGATCCTCTGCTCCGACAAGTCGGTGTTTTGGCGGAGGCCGAACGCCACATTGTCGTAGACCGACATGCTGTCGAAGAGCGCGGCCCCCTGAAACAGGTAGCCAAACCGCAGCCGTTCCTTGGCCAGCTCGGACTCCGACCGGTTTTTCAAGGGGCGGCCGCGCCAGGAGACGCCGCCGCGCGAGGCCTCGATCAGGGCCATCATCAGCTTGAGCGTGACGCTTTTGCCGCAGCCGCTCTCGCCGATAATGACGAGCGTTTCTCCCTCTTGGACCGCCAGCGAAATGTCACGCAAAACGAGCTGTGAGCCAAACCA
>CAYWOV010000475.1:0-3966 GCA_964459965.1 uncultured Planctomycetaceae bacterium
GCTGGCGCAATACTCCGACGCCGAAGGCAAATTGCACGCCGAGCTTGATCGTGTTCTGGGGAGCCGTCTGCCCACGACCGAAGATGTACCGTCACTGCAATATGCAGAATCTGTGATCAAAGAGTCGATGCGGCTCTATCCGCCGGCCTGGACGATCGGCCGCGAGGCGCTCGAGGACTGCGAAATTGGCGGCTATCCGATCCGCAAGGGGACACAAGTGCTGATGTCTCAATGGGTCGTGCACCGGGATCCCCGATTGTGGAATGAAGCGGACGAATTCAGGCCTGATCGCTGGAATGAAGAGGCAACGAAGAACTTGCCGCGATGTGCCTATTTCCCGTTCGGTGACGGCCCGCGAATCTGCATCGGCAATAGTTTCGCCATGATGGAAGCCGTGTTGCTGTTGGCGACCATTTGTCAGCAATTTCGGCTCGAGCTGGTGCCGGATCAAAAGCTGCGACTTGTGCCCTCGGTCACGATGCGCCCGCGCGACGGAATCAAGATGATTCCACGCAAACGGATGAATTCTCCAAACAGCACTCGTGTCGACGCCGCGTCTGCGGCGATCGAGTACGCGGCGACTTGAGCCGAAGTCCGCACGCTCTGCAACCAAAAACTTCGCCTCTCGACGCCGATTTTGCGTGATATCCGCCGGGCGAATTCGACTCACTTGGTAGAGGCGGCAATCGTGCATCCGGTTGTTTCGGCAAGTTTTTCACGTCCTTGACAGTGCGAAACGCCTCGCATAGGATGCCGACTGCAATGGCACCATGGGGTGCCGTCCGCGCAGGCTGGGTGCTGTGTCGGTTTGCGACACGCGGGCGTAATGCTTTTTCGGGATTTGATTTAGGAACTGCTGGTCTCATGGCCCTTCCCAAAAGGCGGCATTCACACTCCCGCACGCGCAAACGACGCAGCCACAACGCGGTCAAGCCGATTCAGTTGGTTTATTGTCCACAGTGTCAGACCCCGGCTCCGAGCCATATGGTCTGTCCCAACTGCGGCTATTACCAAGGTCGGACGTTGGTTGCGACCACGGAATAGCCGGCGAAGGAAAGCCTGCCATGCGGATTGCGTTAGACGCCCTCGGGGGCGATTACGCACCCGATCCGAATATCGATGGTGCGATTGCTGCTTTGGAAGCTAATCCGGATGTCGAAGTCGACCTCGTCGGCGATCCGGCAATTCTCACACCGCTGTTGGAAAAGCGCGGCAGTTGTCCCCGCCTCCGGTTGGTTCCGGCCGAGGGCTGCGTCGGGATGGACGAAAAGCCGACCGACGCTCTCCGCAAGAAGCCAAACTGCTCGATCGCCGTTTGCTGGAAGCTGATGGCCGAACGCTCGGTCGACGCGGTTGTCAGCGCCGGCAATACCGGTGCGGTCGTCGCGGCCGGCATGCGGACGCGACTGTACCTCAAAGGGGTCAAACGGCCGGGCATCGCCGTCGTGCTGCCAAACCTGCGCGGCAAATCGGTTTTGATGGATGTCGGTGCCAATCCGGCGGCTCGGCCCGAGCATCTGTTTCAGTACGCCCTCATGGGTGCCATCTACGCGCGCAACATGCTCGGTATCGAGGATCCCCGCATCGGTCTGATCAATATCGGCAGCGAGGATGGCAAAGGGACCGATCTTTACCGGGAAACGCACAATTACCTTCAGCACAGCCGGCTCAAAGACCGTTATATCGGCAATGTCGAAGGCCGCGGCCTGTACCAAGGCGAGGCGGACGTTCTGATTTGCGAAGGTTTTGTCGGCAACGTCATTCTCAAAGTCAGCGAAGGAATTGCCGAGTATTTCCTTCGCACTTTCGGCCAGGAGATCGTCGGCCGGCTCGATCAAGAGCGAGAAATGGCGGGCCGGATGCTGGCCGACTTGGGCCGCCGCTATCAGTACCATGAGCACGGCGGAGCGCCCCTTTTGGGCATCGACGGGATCTGCATGATTTGCCACGGATCGAGCAACGCACGATCGATCGCCAACGCGCTCCGCGCGGTGACGACCATGAACCATCGCCACATCAACTCGCAGTTTGTCGAGGAGCTGGCGGTCGGCGTGGAGGCGTGACGCCGTGGGCAAAGTCGCCCTTCTCTTTCCCGGCCAGGGAGCGCAGCACGTCGGCATGGGCAAGACTCTCGCCGCCAAATTCCCGGCGGCCCGCGCGCTCTACGATCAGGCCAATGAAATCCTGGGCTACGACCTTGCCGAGCGCTGCTTCGAAGGGCCGGTCACCCAACTCGATACCACGGCGGTCAGCCAACCAGCGATCTTCGTGACCAGCCTTGCCGCCCTCGAGATGCTGCGAGCGGAAAATCCCCAGGCGGCCGAATCGTGCGAAATAACGGCCGGTCTGAGCTTGGGAGAGTACACCGCTCTGGTTTTTGCCGGTGCGCTGAGCTTTGCGGACGCTTTGCGGGTTGTCGAACGCCGCGGGCAGGCGATGCAGCAGGCCGCCGACGCGACCCCTTCCGGGATGCTCAGCGTTTTGCTCCTGGACCGCGAAAAAGTCGAATCGATCCGCGAGAAGGCGGCCGAAGCAGGCGTTCTCGAAATCGCCAACTATCTTTGCCCGGGAAATATCGTTCTCTCGGGCGAAAAGGCAGCTTGCGCCAAGGCGGAGGAGCTGGCCACCCAGGAAGGAGGCCGCGGCGTGCCGCTGGCCGTCGCGGGAGCCTTCCACACGCAACTGATGAAACCGGCGGACCAACGACTGGCCGAGGCACTGGCAAAAGTGTCGATCGCCAAGCCGAGAATTCCCGTGCTCTCGAACGTCGATGCGCGGGCGCACGACGATCCGGAGCAGATCCGTGCCAATCTCGTGCGACAGGTCGTCAGTCCGGTGCTTTGGGAAGACTCGATCCGCGCCATGTTACAACGGGGAATCGACGAGTTTTACGAGGTCGGTCCGGGGCGGGTCTTGCGGGGGCTCTTGAAGCGGATTGACCGGAAAGCGGTTTGCCAAACGGTCAACGATTCTCCCTGAAGTCAACGGACATCGGGCCGAACGGCGAAGGTCGCGTCGGCCCGGTTTGTGTAGGAGCTTGAACGGTCGGAATTGTCTGTGGTACAAGCAACCGGCGAAAAGCGTTTGCCGTTTACAGGAGTCCGTCGACGAGCTATATCTTCGCACGTCGATCGGACTTGCAGCGCCAATAGTTGCGGGAGGGGATCAAGTGTCGTCGAGCGTTGAAGAAAAAGTGATCAGCATCGTCGCCGAGCAACTGGGGGTGCCGAAGGAAGAGGTCACCTTGGAGAGTTCCATCATTGAGGATCTCAAGGCCGATTCGCTCGATGTCGTCGAGCTGGTCATGGAGCTGGAAGACGAATTCGACATCACCATTCCTGACGATGATTACGAAAAACTGCGGACCGTCGGTGACGCGATCCGCTATATCGAAGCGAAGAGATAGTGCATGACACGGCGCGTCGTCGTGACCGGCGCTGGGGTGGTCACCGCGCTCGGATACGAGGTGGCTGACTTCTGGGAGCGGATCTGCGCCGGCAAAAGCGGCGTCGGCCTCCTGAAACGGTTCGAAACGACCGATTTCAAAGTCACCTTCGGCGGTGAAATCCGCGATTTTTCTGCCGAAGAGCATTTGGAACTCGAAGATAAAGAGCTTCGCCGGCTCGACCGCTTCGTCCAGTTTGCCATGGTTGCCGCGCACAAGGCGGTCCAAAGCTCGGGAATCGATTTCGATCAAGGCGATTCGTACCGCCACGGCACGCTCATCGGCAGCGGAATCGGCGGGCTGCATGAAATCGAAGAGCAGCACTCCAAGCTCTACGAGCGCGGTCCGTCCCGCGTGTCTCCGTTCATGATCCCCAAATTGATCGTGAACGCGGCCAGCGGAAACGTCTCAATTCACTGGAAGCTCCGTGGTCCCAATAGCGCCGTGGCGACGGCCTGTGCGACGGGAACCAACGCCATCGGCGACGCGTTCCGACTGATCCAGCACGACTGTGCCGATGT
>CAYWOV010000476.1:0-3961 GCA_964459965.1 uncultured Planctomycetaceae bacterium
GCGCCGAAGCGCCCACAGCTCGCTGTGCGGGCGCTAGGTAGATGCACCAGATCCGTAGCGTAGCGTGCGTCCTGCTGTCGGCCGGAACGGTTGAAGTGGCCGCGTTGAAAGCCGGACGAGCTCAAAAGTCGAACGCAACGCGGACGCCTGCGCCGTTGATCCAACCCGGAGTCACACCCGGCGCGTCATGATGTTCGGCGATCCAATTGAACTGGCATTTCATATTTGGATTCAGGAACCAATTCAGACCCAGCGTCCAGTCGTAGACCGTTCCCCCCTGGATGTCCTTGTCGTTGAGGTCCAAGAAACCGAACCGCGCACCCACTTGCCAGGCGCCGCAGGCCCAATAGCTGTCCCCGCTCTTCAGGTGGTAATCGTGCAACGGAATCACCCGGTCGAAGACCCCGGCGCGACGATCGTAGGGCTGGTACTCTCCCGTCAGAAAATAGAGCGCTTCGACATAGCCGCCATGGTAGAAGACCGTCCCTTCTTGCTGCCCATTTGGGGCAACCGCCTCGGTGAGAAACTGCCCCGCGTACTCGGCCTGGACGGTCAACGAACCAAGCACAAGGGCAAACTCTGGCCCGAGTGTGTACTGGTGACTGCCGGGCACCTCCATCGTATCCACGAGTATGGGAACCGTGAATCCGGGCGCATTGCGAAGCAAGACCCGGGCGCGATCTCGCAGCTCGTCTTGCACAATCTCGCCGCCCCAATAACCAAGTCCCAGATGGATCAACTCCCGGCCCTCATCCGCGTACCAGGGGAGCGCCGTGACTCGTGCGCCGATGGTGTATTTATTCAACGCGACCCCGAAGGCGTTCGTCGCGGGACGAAAAATTCCATATCGCCAGGTCACTCGTTCGTTCGTTGTCCAGTTCCAGGCCGCGATCCCCAGGGAAAATCCGTTGTCGAAGGGCCCGTAAAACGCATCTTGGTTGTCGGAACGCTCCATGAAAGGCAGGTTGCTCGCCGCGGTATTGTTTTCCATGCCGATTGTCTTGTCTTGGTTCCCGAAACGAACATACCCCAGGACGGGCACATCACGAATCTGCAGCCAGACATTCAGCGGCGTTGGGCTGCTCGTGAGGTTGCCGAATGTAGGCGATTGCTCTCCGTCGTTGTCGTTCGAGGCATTGGCAAAATCGAACTGGATTGAGTAATCGAATTGCCCGAAAAGATCCCCGTCCGCTTGCAAGATGGCGCGGCGGAGCAGCGTAGCCGAGGAGTTTTGAACCGTGCTACTTGAGCCGCCGGCGTTGTTGAATGCGCTAGCCGGCCCGATGTACCACACCGAATCAATCTGGCCGACGCCGCCGAAATGAAAGTGAAACTGCTTGTTGGCCGACTCGAGCTGCAAACCGTCTGCCCAGCTCGCGGTCAGTGGAAAGCTGCGGGGGTCACCCGGCCCAGCTTCGCAAGGATTCGGGGTCCACTCAGGTTCACCGCTCTGCCCAAGAGGTTGGGGCGGCACCGCGCTTGGCGGCAACGGTGCGATTTGCCCGTCGAGCAACCCGTTAGGCGATTGGGCAGCATCCATTCCGCTGGCGGACGGACCAAGGCTCGCAACCCCGGGTGCGGCGTTCTGGCCCGTTTCGGTCGAGCTGGGCGCCAGCGCATAGCTGGGGATTGCTGACCAACTGACCAGAATAAGGCTGAACGCGAGCGAACGGATCGACGGTGCGTGGGATCGATCCGGGCCAGTCGCGGCGGTCGGAATCGGTCGATTCATTGGCGCTCGAATGTGGAACGGATGAATCGGTCGCTAAGTTTAAACTGCTCAAAGTTTGCAGGTTCTTCCGACGGCCTCATACCAATGATCGGAAATCTGGGCAGGCGGCTCCACTTTTTTTAAAGCAACAACTGCTAATTCAAGAGAGCGATACCGCGGCGTAAAGCCTCTTCGAGGCTTCGAACCTTGTCGCAACGCGGACTGCGCCGTCGGCCGCGATCAATACCGCCTCCCAATCCACGCGGTTAAACGGCTTCGACCGCCAGTTCGCGCGAGGGTGCCGCGTTGGACTTCAAAGGCGGCCGCGATCGGCCCGCCACGCGCAGGCACGCGGAAGCCGCACGGCGTGCCGCGCGTCATCTGCGCGCAGATTGGTCGCGAATGAGATGCGTCGACAGGCTCGCACAAGAAAGTCGAATCAACGGTCGCCGTAGCGACGCGGACCGATTTCACTGCTGGCCGATCGCCGCCAGGAGCTTAATTTGTGCCAGGCGAAAAGCGAGTTCCGCCTTCATCAGGTCGAGTTCGGATTTCGCGGCGGCCGACTTCGCGGTCATGACCGCGGCAAGATCCTTCGCCTCTTTGACCCCGTCCACGCTGGCGGCCACGACCTCGTTGGCAATCTGCAGTTCTCCCTGAGCCTGCGTGTAGGCCTGGTAGGCCTTCCGGGCGTCGAGCTGCACGGTTTCTGCAGTGGCCTGCACGTTCTTGTTGGCCATCATCATTTGCAGCTCGCGCTGGTGGATCACGCAGGAACGTTTACCCCAGTCAAGCAGCGTGTAGTTGGCCGTAACCCCCACAAAGCCGAAATTGGGCTGAATGTAATTGGCAAAGTCCTGATTCACATATCCGCCGACGACATTGACGATCGGCAGGCAGTCCATCTTGGCGGCCTTCATCCCCGCCTGGGCCTTGAGAATGTTCTGCTGCGCCTCGCAGATCTGCGGGTTGTTGTTCAAGGCAAGTTGGGCGGCTTCCTCGGCCGAGTTGACCGGAATGGCCGGCAAGATCGGCTCGTAGACTTCCAATTCTGTACCGGCCGTCAAACCCAACAATTGATCGAGCGTGTCATTCAATCCGGAGATCTGTGAGCTCACATCGGCCAATCCCTTGCGAGCTTCCAGCAGTCCCAAACGCAGCTCGGCCGTCGGCTTCTGTTTAAGCAGCGGCTCAACCATTCTGATTTGAAGCGCCAGCGCCGTCTGAATCTTCTTCGCAATCACGAGGCCCGTATACGCCTGGCTCACCCCCGAAACCAATTCCGACGTGCCTTTATCCAATTGAGCGGCGGCCGTGTTGGCGTCGGCCCGGGCGAGGTCCACCAGAGCGCTCACTCCGATCAACTGGGTGATCGGCTGCGCGGCCAGGATCATGCCGTACGAGGCGTTCTCGTTGACGACATTGACGGCAATTGCCTTGGCCCCCAGGATCACTCCGGGCGTGGTCACCACCGTGCCCAAGGGCTCATTGAAGTGCAGGTAAGCCGCACTGCCCAGGATCTTCGGCAGGTAATCGGTCTGAGCCGCGCGGATCGCGATCTGTTTTTCTTGGACGTTGAGGCGGCCGAGTTCCAGCTGTGTGTTGTTGGCAATCGCCAGCTGTCTGGCATCTTCCAGCGTCAGCCGGTAAGTGCCGGTCGCATTCGGCGTTTGAACCGAAGTTGCGTGCGCCGCGGACGCGGGCACCGCGGAGGCCGGCGCCGGCGCCGGAGGGGGCGAATCGAACTCGTCTGCGTTGACCAAGGAGGTCATCGAGCCGGCGATCGCTCCGCTCGTCAGCAGTGCGCGGAAAAGTTTACGCCAGTCGCCCCGCCGGACCCCGCCTCGCGCGTGATTTCCGGCCAAGTCGAAGCCTCCGTGTAAGGGCGCCATGTCCCGCTCCATTCCTGGATCGATCGCCATCCGTGTCGCACGCACGTGGAAACGGTTCGCTCACGATCAATCGGGTTTCATCGATTGCGCCACGGCTGCTGTTTCTACGTTTTCGTCTCGTCGTTCGGGCTGGACACACTCAAACCAATTGATGTGAGCCGCCCAAGCAACATTTTTGACCGCGCCATCGCGACAGAAGTCAAAACCCGCAAACCTCGGGACAATGGCAGAGCGGCCGACCTTGTCGAACTTCCCGCCCAATCCTCGCGCACTCATCGAATTCGTGAAAGTGCCCTGTGAAAAAGTGAATTCCCTCACGAACGAGCGGCGAGTCGACATCCACCCGCCGGTCGACTGG